>OMSM01000468.1 GCA_900313745.1 uncultured Lachnospiraceae bacterium | reverse complement strand
GCGCCTCCGGGCAGAAATAATTGATCATCGTCGACTTTCCCACCCCGGAGGGGCCGGCGAACACCGTCGTTTTTCCCTTTAGCATTTTCCAGATTTCCCCATAGGAGCCGGGATCGTCCGAGGTCACAAAAGCCAGCGTCACACCGCTTTCCCTGTAGATGCTCCTCAACCGGTCCAGGTCCTCCCCGGATGCCAGGTCAGTTTTGGTAAAGGTCAGAATAACAGGAAGCTCCGTCTCCTTTACCGAAATAAGAAAGCGGTCCAGCATGTTGATGCTTGGCGCAGGTGCGGTCACTGCAAAAACCAGCATCACCTGGTCCAGATTGCAGGCGCTTGGCCTTAAGAGCTTGTTTTTCCTGGGGAGCAGCCCGTCCACACTGCCCTCCATGGGATCAGAGACCGTATCCGTCACGGTGATCTCCACATCGTCACCCACCAGGGGCTTGACACCGAGGGCGCGAAAAACGCCGCGGGCGCGGCATCTGTAGAGCGCGCCCCCGGCGTAAACGTCATAAAAACCGGCGAGACTTCGAATAATCTTACCGTACATGTCAGTTCATCGGGGTAAAGGTGAGCCTCCGGGTAATCGTGGCCTGCTCGGTGCCTCCCGGGACGGCGACAGCCTGTCCGGTGGCAGGATCCGTAACCACGGAGGGCTCCGTCATGGAGATATAGCTCATCTTCAGCGTCCCTGTCTCCGCAGAGAGATTGGTAAAGCTCACCGGAATAGGGAACACGTCGGTCTGCTGGGCGAGCAGCTGCGTGCCGTCGGAAGCGATAATCACGACATATACGATGGTACCCGGCACATAATTCGCGTATCCCTCGTCT
This sequence comes from uncultured Lachnospiraceae bacterium, assembly GCA_900313745.1. Lineage (GTDB taxonomy): Bacteria > Bacillota > Clostridia > Lachnospirales > Lachnospiraceae > CAG-791. Next base: position 2,908 of record OMSM01000468.1, on the reverse strand, counting down.
CCGGGCACCGGAGCGGTGATGTCGGCGGTGTAGGAATAATGCACCGGTTCCGGTTCCGGCTCTTTCCCCTTGCTGACCTTAAGGCTGATCGCCGTTCCCTCGGCGACGTAAACCGAAGCCTGAACACTCTGGAAGAAAACCAGGCCGGTCAGGTTGGCGTCATCGTTGTACTCCTCCGTCACTTCTCCCGTCTTGAGACCGGACTCCTCAAGCAGCTTCTTCGCGTTCTCGAGGGTCATCCCCGTGACGGTAGGAACCAGCGCCTGGCCGTCATGTTCCTTTCCCGCGCTGACGATGATGACGACGGAAGAGCCGCTCGGCTGTCTGGTGCCGGCCTCCGGGCTCTGGGAGATAACGAGGCCTTCCTCGACTGTCTCATCCGATGCCTCGGCGATACTTACCTGGAAATTGCGCTGCTCCAGTGCGACTCTCGCCTCTGCCTTGGGTTTCCCTACGACATCCGGGATCTCGATCCCGGAGACGCTCGCACTTACCTTCAGCACGACCTCCGAACCCACAGGAAGCTGCTCCCCCTCCGAAGCGCTCGACGAAATCACAAGTCCCGCGGCGAGCGTCTGGGATTCCTCATATTCCACCACCGGGTTCAGGCCGAGTTTTGACAGTGTATCCTTTGCTTCCTCGGCATCTCTTCCGATCACGTTGCGCATGGTCGCATAGGAGACCGCCGGCTGCTCCACCGGGCTTTCCCCGCTTCCCTCGCCGATAAGCCCGAGGGTCCTGGCCGCATAGAAGAGAATCACGCCGCCGATAACCAGCGCGGCGATGACGGCAAGCGCGGCGACTATCTTCTCCGCACTGCCGGAACCTCCCCGGCCGTGATCGGTGTCATAGTCATCCTCCAGGTCGTCGTAGCGATCGCTGTAGACATCCTTTTTCAGCCGCATCGGCGGCTCGGCGCTTCTCTCCTGATTTCTTCTGCCGCCCCGCCTCCGCGCAGGAGGTTCGGGAATATATTCCTGATAATCGTCTTCTTCCGGCTCGTCGTAGACATCCCCGGTATAATCCCGGATACTCTCCCGCTCTTCCTCCGTGGCAAGCCTTGTCGCCGATTCCGTCTCCGGGTCGACGCGCTGGACGAAGTCCTCGTCGGGATGAAGCAGGGAATCCTTGAGATCCGCAATCAGCTCGGACATGTTCTGGTAACGCCTGTCCGGGCTTTTCTCACAGCACTTTAGGACGATCTGTTCGACACTCCTCGGGATCTCGGGTACGAAGTCGCACGGAGACGGCATCGCCTGCTGGATGTGCTTGATCGCGATGGCGACCGTGGTCTCGCCGTTGAAGGGCACCCTTCCCGTCAGCATCTCAAACAGCGTGATTCCGAGCGAATAGATATCGCTCTTCTCATCGCTGTAGCCGCCCCTTGCCTGTTCCGGCGAAGTATAGTGCACCGATCCCATCACGTTGGATGTTATGGTGTTGCTTGTCGCGGCCTTCGCGATGCCGAAGTCGGTTACCTTGACTTTTCCATCCTTGGAAATAATGATGTTCTGAGGCTTGATATCGCGGTGAATGACGTGGTTTCTGTGAGCGGCCTCCAGTCCCATGGAGACCTGGATTGCGATGCTCACTGCCTCCTTGACGGACAGTCTTGCCTTCTTCTCGATATACTTCTTTAAGGTGATGCCCTCGACGAGCTCCATGACAATATAATAGAGCCCCTTTTCCTCTCCGACATCGTAGACATTGACGATGTTGGGATGCATCAGGCCTGCTGCGGCCTGCGCCTCCACGCGGAATTTGGAAACGAAGTTGGCATTCTCCGAGAATTCCTGCTTCAGCACCTTGACGGCAACATTTCTGTTGAGCTTGTGGTCCTTCGCCTTGTAGACGTCGGACATTCCGCCGGTGCCGATTTTCTCCAATATTTCATAGCGGTCTGCAATCAGCATTCCGATTTTAATCATAACGTAGTTTTATCCTTGTCCTGCCCGGTTTGAAAATGGGCATAGATCGTCAGGTGGCCGATGAGGGGTTTATCATGCAAAGGGGTCAACAAGCAATGCGGTGATATTGTCCCTTCCGCCGTTCCTGTTGGCCTCGCTGACCAGTTTTCTGACCTTTTCTTCCAGTGTGGCCTCTTCCTTGAGCACAGCGCTGATCCTCCGGTCCTCAACCATATTGGTCAGGCCGTCGGTACACATGAGAACCAGTTCGCCTTCGCTCAGCTGAGCCGCAAAGAAATCGATATTCAGGCCGTTCTCGGCACCGATCGCCCGGGTAATGATATTCTTGTCCGGATGAATTCTGGCACTTGCTTCGGAGATACCGCCGGCAAGTACCATTTCCTCGACGAGGGAATGGTCAACCGTCACCTGCCGCATTCCGTCCTTACCCGCAATATAGAGCCTGCTGTCCCCGATATTTGCTACCTGGAGACGTGAGCCGTCGATCGTGCAGAGCACACAGGTCGTGCCCATGCCGTAATAGGCTTCATCAGAAGCTGCAATGGTACGCAGCTCTGTGTTGATCTCATGCAGAACGCGGGTGACCATGCTGCGCATATCAGTCTCCGGAGCCGACTCGATCTTGGTTCTCAGGCGCTCGACGGTGAAACGGGAGGCATAGTCCCCCGCCCGGTGTCCGCCCATACCATCCGCAACGACAAAGAGATCCGGGAGATTGCCTACCGGATTTTCCTGTACGAGATAGCTGTCCTGATTAACTCTTCTTTTCTGACCGATATTGGTGATCGCTGCCGAATGAATCATTGATTACCTTGTTCTTTTCCGGAAAGATGTCTTCTCCTCAGCTGACCGCAGGCACCATCAATGTCCCGCCCCAATTCCCTTCTAATAGTAACATTAATTCTTCTTTTTTCAAGGTTATCCTTGAAAGCGGCGGCGCTGCGGCGGTCCGGCTCACGGTACCCTCGCTCCGTCACGGG
>OMSM01000160.1 GCA_900313745.1 uncultured Lachnospiraceae bacterium | reverse complement strand
TTGCGGGCGGAGTCGCCGGAGGCAACGTTTCCGTAAGCGGAGGCAATATCGGCGAGGACGCGATAAGCAACGCTGCAGCTGCAGCTGCTTCTGCCGCCTTCATCTTCTGTTCATTGGATGCTACTCTTACTGCTTCTTCCGCATCTGCTACTCTCCTCTGCCTTGCCGTATATTCCGCATCTATCGCGGCAAATCTCTGCAGAAGGTTGTAGTAGTTGTTGTAGGCCTCCGTCTCCTTGTCCTTCAGATCCTGGAGATCCTGGGCCGACCGGATGGTGATCTCGATCGCCTTGTTGGTGTCGTTGGACGCATAGCTCAGGTCGCGGTTCGCATTCTGCTGGGCCTCGAGGTTGTCGAGGTAGGTATTGTTAGCCGCGCGGTAGGCGGCGTTCTCGGAGATGGAGTTCTGCGCCTGCTGGAGGGCGAGTTTTCGCTGGAGGACGATGACCTCGTCCTCGGTGGCGGACATGTCGATGGTGTAGAGCGGGTCGCCGGCGCGGACCTGGTCGCCGACCTTGACGTAGACCTCGCCGACCTTAAAGGAGGTGCCCAGGTCGACGATGGGGTTGGCACTGCTCTCCCCCGCGCTGATGATGGTGCCGGTTGCGTTGTAAACTTTTTCTATATCGGTGCGGATGACGGTGGTTTCCGAAGGACCCATGTCCATCATCATGTCCTCGCCGTTTCCGCCCTTGAAATGCTTCCAGCCGAAGAAGCCGGCGGTTCCCGCTGCGGCGAGAATCACTGCCGTAATTGCTGCCTTTTTCTTCGTGAAGCCTTTTCCCTTCTTAGCCATACTGCCCCTTTGCTGAAATCATTGATCCGGCTTATCGGCCGTGTTCCGGTGCCCCTAGATATTGCGGTTTTGCGGCGCACTCGGACAAATTATACTCCAGATATTGTGCTGTACCAATAATATCTGTATGATTTACAGGAATTTAACAGGATAGGATAATTAACCCGCTGTATTAACTGTATTATTCTTGATAGTACACTTCCCGAATACTATAATTGCCGTCAGGGTAAATGTCAATTATAATCTAGCCATCGCGTGATTCGGTTATTGGACAGGAATGATGATTAAACGTAAAAACTCCGCATACAGCGCGCAATACAGAAGGCCCGCGCTCAGGCGAGCCGTCGCCGGCCTGATTCTTGCGGCTTTTATCGCCGCAGGTTTTCACATGCCGCTGCCGCTTTACGCCTCCCATACGACCCCGGAGGAGGATTTCACCCAGGTGCCGGACAGCAATATCTGGCAGTCGCCATCGGTGTCCGCAGGGGAGGCCTACAACCTCACGCTTGCATGGCTCAGGCTTCCGGACAACGTGCGGAACCGTCTGATGAACGACAACGTCAAGATCTACCTTATCGCGAAGAGCGACGAAGTTTTAACTTCGGCCAGGCTGAACTACTCCTCCGACTCGAGGATCGGTTTTGCAGGGCTTACCACGCATCCTGTCTATCAGAGGTATGTTTATCCCTCCAGCGGGCGCCTTGCCTACGTGAAGAGGATCGCCGACGGCGCGATTGAGCTCCAGACGGATGCAGGCGTGCGGACTTATCTCGATCCTCACCGGCTGATCCACGAGGTCGGCCACTACATGGACAGCGCTGCGGGCGCGGCGACAGGGACGTATTTCGCGATCTCCTCTTCCGCCGACTGGCAGGTGTTCTACGAGGCCTACGGCTCCGATCTCTTAAGGACCAGCGCCTACATCGTGCGGCCCGACCTCTACAGCGCACAGGAATGCTTTGCGGACGCCTTCCGGCTGCTTTGCACGGATCCGGACGCTTTGGAGGCGATATCCCCTTCGCTTTACAATTACGTGTCCGCGATGATCTCGGCGATTCCGGAGGTCTCACCCGCAGCCCCCGGCTGAAGCAGCTGCGACGGCAATAGCCGGATGACTCCGGCGAAACGGAATAACCGGAAAAACAAACCCCGGCCTGCTTTTATCGTTTGCAGGCCGGGGCATTTTATTGCTTTTATAATCGGAACCGTGATCAAAGCATCGTGTGGCGGAGCTCCTCGCCGCTCTTCGCGGAAAGGTACGCGGGCGCGACATCGAAGACGGTCTTGCCTCCGCACATGCCCTCCGCGTTCATGCGGCAGGCCGCGCGCGCGAAGGCGGTGAGGACGGAGCCTGTGAACTCGGGGTTCGAGTCCAGTTTTAACGAGTACTCGATCACGTGCTTGTGCTCGTTCTCCCAGCCGGTGCTGCCGGTGCGGATGACGAAGCCGCCGTGAGGGAGCTCGCTGTGGTCACGCTTCATCTCCTCCGCGGTGATGAAGTGCACGGTGGTGTCGTACTCGTCGAAGTAGTTGTGCATGGTCTTGATCTCGCGCTCAATGCGCTCTAAGTCCGCGCCTTCCTCGGCGACGACGAAGCATTCTCTCGTATGCTTCTGGCGGGTGGTCAGCTCGGGGTTCGATCCGGAGCGGACCGCATCCAGCGCCTCGGGAACGGGAATGGTGTACTGCCTGCAGTCGGCGACGCCCTCGATGCGGCGAACCGCGTCGGAGTGGCCCTGGCTTACGCCGCGGCCCCAGAAGGTGTATGCCGCGCCGTCCGGAAGGATGCAGTCGGAGTAGAGGCGGTTCAGGGAGAACATGCCGGGATCCCATCCGCAGGAGATGATCGCGATCTTGCCGGCGCTCTTTGCTGCTTCGTCCACCGCCGCGAAGTGCACGGGGATGTTGGCGTGGGTGTCAAAACTGTCGATGACGTTATACATCGCGGCATATTTGGGCGTCATGTGAGGAAGGTCTGTCGCGCTGCCGCCGCAGATGACGAGGACGTCGATTCCGGCCTTCATCTCGTCGGTCTCCAGCGCGTCCGCGCCGTAGACGGAAACGCCGGGAGTTTTGATGGTAACCCCGGAGGGATCGCGCCGGGTGAAGACGCCGACAAGCTCCATGTCGGGGTTCTTTGCGACAGCGGCTTCCACGCCGCGGCCGAGATTGCCATACCCAAGGATGCCGATTCTGATGCTCATAAAGGTTCTCCCTTCTTCCGTTTCCCGCCGGATCCGGCCGGAACTGGCTTAGCTGTTGAAAAATCCGATATGTATTTTATTACGGCAACGCGATAAAGTCACGAAGAAATTTCCGCCGCTACTTCTCCTTTCCCAGCTCCAGGACATTGAAGCCCTCGCCGTGGATCTCGCTGCAGTTCATAAGCACGGAGAAGCTGTCTGGGTCCTCCTTCTCCAGCGCGCGCTGGAGCACATAGACCTCCTTGGGGCTTGTCACGCACATGACGACGGATTTCTTCTCGCCGGTGTAACCGCCGTGTGCCTCCAGGATCGTGCTCCCGCGGTCGAGCTGCCTGCTGATGAGATCGCAGACGACCTGGGGATGCTCCGTGACCGTGAAGGTCACCGATCCCTCGTTCGCGCCGGTGAGGATGCGGTTAATCACGGCGGACATCAGGTAGTTGATTACAAGGCCGTACATGATGCCGTCCATGTCATCGAAGACGATGGCATAGGCGCCCATGACCGCAAGGGCGGTGACGAACTCCAGCGTGCCCATGGAGATATGGCGGAAGTGAGTTTTGAATGCCACCGTAAGGAAATCCGTGCCGCCGGAGGAGGAGTTTTGCTTGTAGATAAGACCATATCCAAGGCCCGAGAGCACGCCCGCGCCGAGCGCCGCCAGCAGGCGGTCGCCGTCATAGACGGGGAGTCTTGGCGCGACGTAGTCGACCATCAGCGAGAGGCACAGCATGCAGCGGATGGAGCGGAAGAAGAATTTCTTGCCCAGCACGCGGATGCAGAGAAGCGCAAGGGGGACGTTGAGGATGAGGGTCATCCAGCCGAGCGGCAGGCCGTAGAGCCGGTTGAAAATCATTGCGACGCCGGTGATTCCGGTCATCGGTACCTTGAGAGATACCGCAAAATTATAGGTGCCGACCGCGCCCAGGAAGCTGCCTGCGATCTCCCCGGCCATGATTCGGCACTCCGTGATCAGTTTTTCTTTCTGCATTGATCTTTCTAATACCGGACCGCCCGGGTGAACGGGCGGTCCTTACTGATGACTATTGGTGATAGGTAATATTGTCTTAGCAGCCTGTGAGCTGCTCCACGCGCACGAGTTCGCTGCCGTGTAGTGCGTATCAGCTCTGCAGCTGCTCCACGCGGACAAGTTCATCGCCGTGGTAGTGCAGCGCGATGTGGAAGAACGGCGCGTCTTCCGCGAGGAGCTTCAGGAAGACCCGGTCGCCCTCCCAGATGTTGAGCGAGAGAACCTCGTCCTTCGGGACCCAGCGGAGTATGCCCTCATTGCACTCGGGAGCCTCGGGAAAAGGGATTTCCGCCGGACTGTCCTCATCGGAACCGGCCTCTTCTCCGCCCTCCCTGCAAAACTCCTCCGACGTGAAAAGGTGCATCCGCTCCGGATCGTACTTGTCATTGAGGAAGTCGACGATGCCGCGGCAGCGAACGGATTTAAGCCGGATGCCGGTCTCCTCGAGGGTCTCGCGGATCATGCACTGCTCCGGGGTTTCGCCCTCCTCGAGGTGGCCGCCGACCCCGATCCACTTGCCTTTGTTCAGGTCCTCCGCCTTCTTCACGCGGTGCATCATGAGATAGCAGCCCTCGTGCTCGAGGTAGCCGAGAGTGGTCTCGACGAGACCTTCGCTGTTGATAACCATTCGTTCCCTCAAAGAAGTGTTGCCATGATCTGCGCGTAGATCTCCTGGCTCTTCTCCTGCCAGTTCTCCGTCATTGTCCTGGCCATGGATTCGTCCGGCACGGAGAGCGTGACGTCGATCACCGGGTCAAGGCGCTCCATCACCGTCATGTGAACCTCGTAGTTCCCGGTGTCGGTGCGCCTGTACTCCGCAGTGGTGTCGGCGTCGGCGCGGATCTGAACGCTGTTGCTGTGCAGGAACGCCCTGCACTGATCCCTGATCTCGCTGTTGAGGTCCTCCTCGAAGAACTGAAGAGTCTCCTCTCCGTCCTTCGTCAGCCGGAAGAATGTCCTGCTGCCCCGGCTCTCCAGGGAGATCAGCCCGCTCTCTGAGAGCTCGGAAAAGGCCTGGTTGAGACTTAAGTAATTCGTGTAGCCGTTCTCCAGGATGAAGTCCGATATCCGGGCCGCCGAGAGCGGCTCCTCGATCTGGGACAGCAGATACAATGTGATCAGCTTGTACACCGTCAAGGGTGAAGCGGCCATAACTGTACCTTCCTTTACTCTCTCTTTCCGCTTTCCGCGTGGAGGTGCCAGATATCTCTGCGGTACTCGTTTACTGCGCGGTCCGCCGAGAAATAGCCGGCCTTCGCGATGTTGGTCATCATCTTGACCGCCCAGGCCGTCCTGTTCTCGTAGTCCCTGAA
>OMSM01000279.1 GCA_900313745.1 uncultured Lachnospiraceae bacterium | reverse complement strand
GCCGCGATAACTCTCCAACTCCCGGACAGGCAGCTGGCACAGCCTTCCGACTCTCACGGAGAGCTCACGGGGCAGGGTCATCTGCCCCAGGAAGGGGAGCTTCGGGACGACAGAGGAGGTGTCCCAGTTCTGCATCCACGCGATCATGATCCGGCGCCCGTCCGCGCTCTCCAGTGTCTGAGGCGCATAGAAGTCCGTGCCGTAGTCAATGGCATGCATGAATTCCTGCCTGAGCCTGCCAAGTGATCCGCCCGGTACTCCGATGAGGCACGCGGAGGTATTGCCGGGGTGGAATTCCAGTCCGCGGGCGGGCATCTCCTGCTGGCTGACCAACAGGACGTCCCGGCCGTCCAGGTGGAAATAGTCCGGGCACTCCCACATCCTTCCGAGAGTTCCCTCCGAAGCAGCCGCAATCGTCTCAAAACTCCAGTGGAACGCATCCCCGCTCCTGTAGAGAAGGATCGCGCCGCATCCGTCCACGCCGCGGCATGCGACCGCGACGCGGTATACATCGCCCTCTCTCCAGATCTTGGGATCCCGGAAATCGTTTACACTGTATCCATTGGGAACCAGGTCCGCTCCGATTACGGGATTATCGCCGTATTTGACATAATCCACACCGTCACCGACGGCGATGCACTGCGTCTGGAAATCCACCGGGGTGCCGTCCTCTCCGCGCACACCGCGCACGCCGGTATACATCAGCAGATGGCGGCCGTCCGGCATTTCGACGGCACTGCCCGAGAAGCATCCGTCGCGGTCGTACTCCTCATCGGGCGCCAGCGCCGCGGGAAGCCTTTCCCACCGGATGAAATCCTTCGTTTTCACATGTCCCCAGTGCATGGGTCCCCACTTCGTGAAGTAGGGATGATACTGGAAAAACAGATGATATTCGCCTTTGTACATGGCAAAGCCGTTGGGGTCATTGATCCAGCCGATCCCGCCGGTTACATGGAATTTCGGCTGATATTGTCCGGTGAAGGAGAGATAGCGGTTTTCAAAGTCTCTTGCCTTCTGTAATGCATCACTCGCCATGGCGGTGCATTCTCCTTTCAGTAAAAAGGCCGGGTTCCGACCTGTTGATAATCGGAACCCGGCGCAGCCTGACGGCTAAGATTACTTGTTGTAGGCGTCGAAGTACTTCTGGAAGATCTGGAGGTACTCGTCAAGCTTGTATGCCTGAAGATCTGCCTGCAGCTGATCCCAGTCGGAGTCCGTGAAACCGTTCATGATCCAGTCAGCCTTGGCGGTGTTGATTCTCTTCGTGATGTCCGCCTGCAAGTTGGAGATGGTCTTGGTGTCGTCGGTGCTCATGAACACGTTCGGGAACACATACTTGCAGTTCATATCGGGGGTGTAGATGTCCTTGATCCAGTCAAGACGATACTGCGCATCGTCGGGGCAGGTAACATAGACACCGTAGTAGCTGTCGAGGATCGCCAGAGGACCGCCGACGCACTCCGCCTCACGGACTTCCACGGGGGAAGCGTCTCCTAAAGGAGCGTGCTTCAACATCTTCTCGCCCTTGTCGTTCTCGCCCAAGACGAAGATATCGAACTCGTCCTCTTCGCCGTAGGTTCCCCAGTTATTCTGAGGGGACTGGAAAGGATCATACATCTGGTCGATCCACTTGCAGACAAGTGCGGGATTCTGGCAGGCAGCTGTGATGACGCATCTGCCGCGGTCGAAACCGGAGGTGAAGGAACCGTTCTGAGGGGTGATGTTACGCACATCTGCCTCCAGAGCCGGAAGCGGAACCCAGCTCTTGCCGGCGATCAGGTCGTCCATGCTGACCTGGGCGATGTTCGCGACGTCCCAGGAGAAGCAGACGCCGTAGCGGCCGGACTTGCCCTTTGCGACATAGGTGGACCACTCCTGAGTGAACGCCTCGGAATCGATGAGGCCTTCTTCATAGAGCTTGTGCAGCCAGGTGATACCCTTGCGGAAGCCCTCGGTCGTAGCGACGCAGATGACCTTGCCTTCGTCCGTCACCGCGATGTGGCGGCCGCGGTCGGGATCGCCGTAGCCTTCGCCGAAGCCGTTGATCAGGATGCAGGGATCCTGGTCGCCGTCGTTGATGATGCAGGACATGGGGATGATGGAGCCGTCAATGTTGAATTCTGCTTTCAGCTTGTCCGCGTTGTCACGGAATGCGATGAGGGTCTGCTCAAACTCGTCGACAGTGGTGGGCATGTCAAGGCCGAGGAAATCAAGCCAGTCCTTGTTGATGAAGCTCATGTTGCCGACGGTCTGGATCGCGGTCTTCTCATAGCCGAGCTGCTCGATCCACGGAAGCGCCCAGATATGGCCGTTTTCATCCGTGCACATCGTGCGGTACTCCGGAGCCTGCTCGAACACCTTCTGCAGGTTGGGCATGTACTTATCGATGTAGTCCTCGACAGCGATGATGACGCCCTGCTTTGCATACTTTAACAGATCTGTGTCGCCGAAGCCGGCGTTGAAGACGAAGTCGGGAAGAGTTTTGACATTCGCCATTTCGAGGGAAATCTTGTCGCCCCACTGGTCGCCCTGGATGGTCCTCCAGTTCACGTGGACGTTGGTCTGCTCCTCAAGTCTCTTGAAGATGGTGCGGTTGTTGGGTTCCGACTCGGTGCCGACCGGGAAGTTGGTCAGGCCGGAGATCTCTGCCTTCTCGCTTAAGGGGAAGGTGAGGGAAGCGACGTCGACTTCCGCAGACGCGCCGCCGGCGGGTGCTCCGCCTTCCTGCTTCTTCTTGCCGCAGGCAGTCAGCATAGAAGCCGCGAGGACCATGACCAGCACTGCCGCGAGGATTCTTTTCTTCATATGATTGTGCTCCTTTCTATGCTCCTTAATCATTGTTGAAGTGTTAACAGGGTTGTGTGCCTTTGTTGCATCAGCCTTTGACCGCGCCTGCCATGATCCCGCTGTCGAAATACTTCTGGAAGAAGGGATACATGATCATCAGCGGAAGGCTGGAGATGATGATCGTCGCGTATTTGAGCAGCTCGGCGAGCTGTGCGCGCTCCGCGGTGCTCTGCATGTCGGAGACCATGCCGGGCTCAGGCTGGTTCTGGATCAGGATGGAGCGCAGGACCAGCTGCAGGGGCTGCTTGGAGGCACTGTTCAGGTAGATCATCGCGTCAAAGTAGCTGTTCCACATTCCGACGAACTGCCACATGGCAATCGTCGCAATGATCGGTGTGCAGACCGGAAGAAGAATCCGGAAGAAGTAGATCATCTCGGTCGCGCCGTCGATGGAGGCTGCTTCCTGGAGATCTTTCGGAATGCCCATGTAGTAGGTGCGGGCAATGATCATGTTCCAGACGCTGAAGGCACCGGGGAGCAGGATCGCCCAGATCGTATCCAGCATGCCGAGATTGCTGATCAGCAGGTAGGTAGGGATCAGGCCGCCGCCGAAGAACATCGTGATGACGTAAATCGTGTTGAAGAAGCCTCTGCCGCGGAAATCCGAGCGGGACATCGGGTACGCAGCAAGCAGCGTCACGATGACGGAGATTGCCGTGAACAGGACCGAATAGACCAGAGCGTTCCTGAAGCCGACCCAGATCTGCTCATTGGACATGACTCTCTCGTACGCTGTCAGGGTCCACTTGCTGAAATCGAAGGTAAGCCCGCTGTTCTGCAGCGTGACCGGGTCGATGAAGGAGGCAAGGATGATGTAGATCATCGGGAGGATGATCGCCACGACGAACAGGCCGAGAATAACATAGCCGCCGATCAGGATCGCCTTGTCCTCTGCAGAGTATTTCTGGAATACAGTTTTCTTCTTTGTGTTCATATCGCTGTCCTCCCGTCAGATACCGCTGCCTTCGTTCATTCTCCTGACGAGGGCATTCATGGAGATCAGAAGCACAAGGTTGATTACGGTGTTGAACAGGCCGACAGCTGTAGAGAAGCCGTAGTCGCCATCCAGAAGACCCTTTTTGTAAACGTAGGTGGAGATGATCTCGGATGTGTTCAGGTTCAGGTCGGTCTGCAGCGCATAGGCCTTCTCGAAACCGACGCTCATGATGTTTCCGACGGACATGATCAGCTGGATCAGGACGGTGTCCTTGATGGCCGGCCATTCGACGGCCTTGATCTGCTGGATGATGTTAGCGCCGTCGATGGAGGCGGCCTCCTTCAGCTCTTCACTCGCGTTGGAAAGCGCCGCGGTGTAGATGATGGACGCCCAGCCTGCACCCTGCCAGATTCCGCTGGCGATGTAGATGGTCCGGAACGCGGAGGGCATCGTCATGAAATTCGTGTTGGTGCCAAGCAGGGAGTTGATCATTCCCGTAGGGGAGAGCATCACGCGGACAATACCGCAGAGGACGATCACGGAAATGAAGTTCGGCATATAGAGGACGAGCTGGATCTTCTGCTTGGTTTTGGAGCTGAGAACGCGGTTTAAGAGGAATGCCAGAAGGATCGGTGCGGGGAAGCCCCACAGCAGGCCGTAGACACTCAGCTTGAGCGTGTTCATCAGATAGCGCATGAAGTCGGGAGACGACAGGAAGCGGGTAAAGTTCTCAAAACCGATCCACTCACTGCCCAGGATGCCTCTGATGGGGTTGTATTCCGTGAAGGCGATCGCGATGCCGCCCATCGGGATGTAGCGGAAAATGACCGTCAGCAGAAACGCCGGCATCATAAACAACAGATACAGCTGCCAGTGCTGCCGGATATAGACCAGGTCATTGTGAAACCTGGACGCATTGCCGCCCGCGGCGGCAGATGCCGGTTCTTTTTTCATTAAGCCCTCCTTCTCATTAGTAAAATTCTGCAGTACATGGCCACACAACCAATGATAATGTAAACGTGTAATAGTGCATTTGTCAATACTAATTAGATGCAAATGCACAAAAGAATGAACCGATTATCCTAACACTAGTGAAATACTGGGGAATAATTGACAAAATAAAACACACAATAGGGTGCAAATGCACAATTTAGAAGAGACACAGGTTTGACATAAACAGGTGTATTTGTTAGTATTGACGCATCATCCTTACTTAATTTATTGAGCACTGGAGTATTCGCTGGACATGAAACCGAAAGTCACAATTCAGGACATTGCCGACGCACTGGGTATTTCGCGCAATACTGTATCCAAGGCCATCAACAATTCGGAAGGGATCGCGGATTCGACCAGGGAGAAAATCCTGCAGAAGGCGATCGAGATGGGATACAAGCAGTTCTCCTATGTCAACTCGCTGGATGAATTCCTTTCTCCCGCCTCCGCAGCCGCCGGCGGCAGGGGAAGTTTTGCAGGCGAGATCGCACTGTTGTCGGGGGTTTTTTTCACACAGTCCCACTTTGCATCGGTCATGCTGGACCGCTTCCACAGGGAGCTGTCCCAGATGGGATATTCGCTGAGCATGCACCGCGTGGAGCCGGAGAATATCGCCTCGCTCACGCTCCCAATTACCTTCTCGAAGGAGCGCATCAGCGGTATCGTCTGCATTGAGATGTTTGACAGGAAGTATGACGAGATGATCTGCTCCCTCGGCCTGCCCGTGCTTTTCGTGGACGGCCCGAACAAGCGCAGCGGGTTCTCACTTCCCTGCGACCAGCTTTATATGGAAAACACTGCACCCGTCACGGAATTTGTGAACGGTATGCTGGAGCGGGGGATTAAAAAGATCGGTTTTATCGGGAACTGGGAGCACTGCCAGTCCTTCTTTGAGAGATATACCGCCTTCCGCAGCGCCATGACCCTTGCCGGCGTTCCCGTGGAGGAGAAGTACTGCATCAAGGAGCAGGTGCCGGAGGAAGTGGAGAAGCGCATTATGGCGCTGAAGAGCCTTCCGGACGTCTTTATCTGCGCCAACGACTTCGTGGCGGACGACACGATCCGGAGCCTTGCAAAACATGGGAAGAAAGTCCCGGACGACGTGATGTTCTGCGGCTTCGACGACGCGCCGGAGTCCAGGAATATGCAGCCTCCGCTGACGACCATTCATATCCATACGCAGATCATGGCGTTCTCCGCGGCGGAGCTGATCCTGTCGAGGATCCGAGAGCCTTCGCTCGATTACCGCATCATCCACACGGAGACATACCTGATCAGGCGCGCGTCCACGAGGGACTGATCTTCAGAGCGGAGGAGGAGCATGAAACTGTTTAGTTACGAGAGCCGGTTCAGCCAGTGGATGCTGAAGCTGAGCTATTCCTGCTGTCTGAATGTCCTGTGGTTTATCTGCTCCATCCCGGTCATCACCATCGGCGCCTCCACGACCGCCCTCTACTACGTCAGCAGGAAGGTCGCCAAGGGGGAGGAGGGGCGCATCATTCCCCAGTTCTTCCGCTCATTCAGGCAAAACTTCCGGCAGGCGACGGTGATCTGGTTGATCCTTCTCGCTGTTGGAGGAGTGCTTCTCGGCAACGGTTATGCCGCCGCCCGTCTGCGCCAGGCAAACACCGGCGCCCCTGCGGTGATGTGGACTCTGATCCTCGCGCTTATCATCGGGGCAGCCGTCATCTACACTATTATTCTGCTCTTCATCTTCCCGCTGGTCAGCGCCGTCTCCAATACGACGCCGGCCATGTTCAAAAATGCTTTCCTGATCGGTACCCACTACCTCTTCGCGACAATCATGGTCTTCGCCGTTCACTTCGCGATGTTTTTTGCGGTCGTGCGGATTTTCACACCGTTAATAATCTTCGGCGAGGGTCTCTGCGCTCTGATAAGCTCTGCCCTTTTGGACAGGATCCTCACCGCCGTATCCTACGATCCGGAAGCGGAGAAGGAGGATGATGCCGGGATCGGCAGCGCGAACGCCTGGACGAAGGAGAGTGGCGGGAAATGAAGCTCCCCAGAGAGGAAGAGGCGGCGAGAAAGGCCGCCTATAAGAAAATGCGTCCGGCGGAGAAGCTGGACTATATCGTCAGCTATTACAAGGGCCAGCTGATCCTCATATGTCTTGCCCTTTTCATACTCGTCTGGATCATCGTGCACTTTGCGATGAAGAAGGAGCCGGTCCTCTATCTGGGTCTTCTCAATCTTTCCGTTTCGGATGAAACAGTGGAGCTTCTGACAAAGGAATTCCTCGAAGAGCAGGGATATAACCCCGGGAAGTACGAGGTTGTCTTCTATCCGGCCCTCTATATCTCCGAGGATCCTGCGGCGCAGAATCACGAATACGCCTACGCTTCCCAACTGAAGCTCATGGCCTCGCTGAATGCAAAGACGATGGACCTGATGATCATGAACCGGGAGGCCTACGACCGCCTCTCGGGGCAGTGGTACCTCGCGGATCTGGAAGTGCTGCTTGCCCCGGAGAACCTCGCGGACCGGAAAGAACTGCCGGAGGAAGACAGGGACATCCTCGCCGGCCTTGCCTCCTGGCTCGTCCGCAATTCCGTCATCCTCTCGGACAACTCCATCGAGTACCGCCTGGGGGAGGCGGAGGAGCTCATAATAGAGGAAGAGGAGCACACAAATGCCCTGGAGATCACCCACATGCCGCGCGTGGAAGGCATCGGTTTCTCCGGGGACGTCTACATCGGCATCGCCGCCAATTCTGAAAGGATTAAGGAATGCATTTCCTATATCCGCTATCTTTCCGATCTAAAATGATCTGAAGCAGCGTACTTCCGGCGTGAGATCCGGAACTTGCCGCGCAGGCCGGCTGAATCAGCAGGAGAACGATCACTTCGCCTTTTGGGAGGAGTGGTCGTTTTTAGTTGCTCCTTTTTTTTCGTATTGTTAATCCCACACCAGATTAATGCTGTCAGGAGACATCACATCAGAAGGCACCGCCGAAGTCGCTTCGCAGGCGACCGGAATTGCCAGGCACAATTCTATAATGAGTTCGGCGTTGAGGATGTACAGGAAGGCAGCGCCAGACAATCTGTGAAATCACGGGTCACAAGAAAGGGTAGTGTCTAGTAATCCGAGAAAGACGAGGAAAAAACTTATGAGAAAAAACATCTGGCTTGACGGAATGATGGGTGTTGTTGTCGGTGACGCGCTAGGCTGCCCGGTTCAGTTCATCTCCAGGGAAGAGATCGCCGCAAGGGCAAAGGGTCCGGTTACCGGAATGGAATCCGGCGGCGTATACCGGATGCCGGCGGGAACCTGGACGGATGACAGCAGCATGGCTCTTGCCGCGCTCGACAGCATCCGGAAAATGGGCGAGGTGAACCTGGAAGACATCATGAACAATTTTGTCGCCTGGTACGAGGACGGCAAATATACGCCGTTCGGCGAACCGTTTGATAGGGGAAACACCTGCTCCAACGCGATTGAGGACTATGAGCGCGGGAAGGATGTCACATCCTGCGGGGGCACCTCGGAGCACTCCAACGGAAACGGATCACTCATGCGGATTATGCCGGTCTGTCTGTTCGAATATGAGAAAAACGATCCGGAACAGCAGGCGGTAAAGACAGTCCATGAAGTCTCCGGGCTGACGCACAATCACCTTCGGTCGAAGATCGCGTGCGGCCTGTATTACTTCTGTGTAAAAAACATAATCGACGGGAAAGGCAGCCTGAAGGAGAGGCTTCAGAGCGGCCTGGATGAGGGCTTCTCCTGCTACGAAAAGGATCTATCCAATCGGACACAGCTTGCGTATTACGCAAGGCTCCGCGATTTGAGCGGTTTTGCGGAGATCCCGGAGTCCGGCATAGAGAGCACAGGGTATGTCGTGCATTCCCTCGAAGCCGCGATATGGTCCCTGCTTAGGACGGATAACTTTAAAGACTGCCTGCTCACCGCCGTCAACCTCGGGGATGATGCCGATACGGTCGGCGCGATCTCAGGAGGCCTGGCAGCATTGTATTACGGATATGAAAGCATTCCGGAGGAGTGGCTTGAGGCGATACAGAGGAGGGAATGGATAGAGGAACTGTGCAAAAAGAGATAACGAAGAGACCGTAACAGAGAACTGCCTGGCCGGTCCGGGCAGTTCCCCGGACGGGAATTATTTCTGTGCAAAACTTCAGGCAAAAGCAGTATACCTCCCGGATTGATGGTAAGATGAATTCAATCCGGGAGGATTT
>OMSM01000380.1 GCA_900313745.1 uncultured Lachnospiraceae bacterium | reverse complement strand
GTGTAAAGCTCCTCCAGGGTCTCCGGGAGCCTGCTCCACAGGCGCATGAAGCCTCTCGTCTCGCCGAGGTTGTAACCGACGATCATCGGTATCGCGGGGACAGTGTTGTGCACATAGGCCTCGAAAGGTGTCTCCGGAAGGAAGATGCCGTCCACCGTGGGGGAGAACAGCACGCCGCGGCCCATCTCATTGGTGATGGCAAGAACTTGCTCCGCGGGAAGAGCACGGGCCTCATCCATCGTGCGGATACCGGCCTTCTCAAAGAACCGCTCACCGATCTCCTCCGCCTTCTCCAGGCTCTGCGGCGTAAGGCCTGGATGGCTGTCCGGGAAGGTGGCGATAACGCCGCTCTCCACGATCGCGCCCTGAATCATACCCGCGGAGAAGGGGGAGGTGATCAGGTTCTGCACACTGCCCGCTCCCGCGGACTGCCCTGCGATAGTGATGCGGTCAGGATCACCGCCGAATACCGCGATATTACGCTTTGTCCAGGCGATCGCAGCAAGCTGGTCCTCAAGGCCGAAGTTGCCCTTCGGGGCATCGGGATCCTCGGCGGACAGCAGGGGATGCGCGAGGAAGCCGAGCGCGCCAAGCCGGTACGCCGCGGAGACCACGACGATTCCCTTCCTCGCCATGTGCTCCCAGTCAAACTCCACTTCATAGGGGTAGCCGCCCTGGTAGCCGCCGCCGTGGATGTAGAACAGGACCGGCATCTTCTCGTCGTAAGTTTTGGCACAGGTAAACACATTGAGATAGAGGCAGTCCTCGCTCTGGGGATAGTCGGCCGCGGCGGGGTGGATCTCCTCGGTCCAGAATTCCTCCGGATTCACCCCCGGCTGGTTCTGAACCGAGATCGGCGCGAAGTGGTCCGCAATCCGGACGCCCTCCCAGTTCTCCGCGGGCTGCGGGGATTTCCAGCGAAGCTCTCCTACCGGCGGCTTTGCATAGGGAATACCCTTAAATGCCGTCACGCGCGGATCCCAGCCGTTCACGCCCCGGATTATTCCGTTTTCTGTCCTGACCTGATTTGTTCTCATCGCGCCTCCTCCTTTTAGCGAAACAGGGACGGTTCCGGTGTCTCCCGGCACCTGGAACAAAGGATGGTGAATTAGCCCGCATCCCTGAATATTCACTTTCCGTTCCGGAATTTACATTAAAACAGGCCGCTTTTCCGGTATATCAAAAAAGCGACCTGGACTATGGGATTTTCTCACTGACCGGGAGGGCCGGAGGAATTGTTTATTGGCGGATTTCCGCGCCGGGCGGATAAGGCCTCCGGAGGGCCGGTCAGACAGTCTCCTCTCCGCCGGACTCGCGGTACTCGGTGGGGGTGCAGCCCACGAGCTGGCGGAAACTCCGGGAGAAATTGCTGTAGTTGGCGTAGCCTACATGCTCGGAGATGATTGTGACCGGGAGATTTGTGGTGGTGAGCAGGAGTTTTGCCGCGGACATCTTCTCGTTGTCGATGAAGCGCTTGAGATTAAGGCCGGTCTTCTTCTTGAAGATGCGGGTGAGGTAGCCGGGATTCATGCCAAGACGGTCAGCCAGCTCCCCGACGAGGATGTCCTCCTCCAGATGCTGCCTGATGTAGCGGATCGCGCTCTCCACGTGGTCCTCGTCCTCCGCGCCGTTCATGCTGTAGAGGCGCTCGATGATAAAGGCGATGACCCTCTTCAGCTCCTCCACGCTGCTCCAGCTGTAGACGAAGTCGTAATAGGACACCTCCTCGTTAAAGATCTCCGCGCTGCTGATATTATTGGAGGCCATGTAGCCGAGGATCATGGTGCTTATGCTCTCGTGGAACGTCAGAAGAAAATCCCGGTTGAGCGTCCCGCCGGCGGTGTAGAAATCGAGGTAATGGAAAAGACTGCTCCTGAAGTCCAGAATCCGGTTTCTCGCAAGGAGCGCCTCCCAGGTGCCGAGCTGCGCGGAGAACGCGTATCCCTCCGCGCCGCCCGCGGAGAGCTGCCCCGCCTGGTAGACCCGGCTCACCTTGTCGGCGGTGTTGCTGATGTCCGCCGTGATCACCCCGCAGACCTCCCTCAGCCCGCCGAAGGGGACAAAGCGCCCGCAGTAAATCGCGATCTCGGTGCGGACCAGTTTTGCGAAGAGAATCCGCATGGTCTCCAGGCGCTCGAGGACGGCCGCAAGCTCGGGAACGCCGCCGGGCATGCCGTCCGCGCCTGCGTCTTCCCCGCTTCCGGGGCAGGTAATAAGCGTGATGAAATTGCCCTGCCGGTCGCTCCTCAGGATGAGGACATTGCGCGTCCCCAGAGGGGACAGGATCTCGTCGGTGATGTTGTAATAAATGCTGCGCAGGAGGCTGCGCTCGTCCTCCCTCCACTCGCGCTCCGTCTTGAGCACCTGGACGAAGAAGGGAAGGAACAGCCTCCCCTCCGCGCTCTCCTCAAGGCGCTTTTCGACGAGGCGGCGAAGATAAGCCTCATCCGAGGAGAGGCCCGTGAGATAGCGCGTCGCGTTGCCGTCCAGAATGTCCGCCTCATGGTCCTCGTAGAAGGAGCCGGTAGCCTTCAGCTGCTCGTTCCTCCACTCCAGGCGGACCTGCATCGAAGCCCTCTGGATGACGCTCCTGAGTTCCTCCGGATCCACGGGCTGCAGCACATAGTCAAAACTCTGCATCGCGATCGCTTCCTTCATATACTCGAAGTCGGCGTGGGCGGTGAGGAAGATGAATTTGGCGCCGGGATAGCGGGAAAGCGCCCACTTGGCGAAGGTGATCCCGTCCTCCTCCGGCATCACGATGTCGCAGAGAAATATCTCGTAATAGTTGTCCGAGAGAAGCTTCCTTGCCTCCGCTGCGCTGTGGGCGGTGTCCACGCGCTCGAAGTCCAGCTCCATGCCCAGGACGTCTTCCTTCACTTTATTCAGAATCAGCGGTTCGTCATCAATAATCAGAAGGTTCATCGATAATCTGCCTCTCTGTTCTTATTTCTGCCGGTTCAGTTCTCCGTACTCTCCGCCGGAAGCGCAAGTTCCATGCATGCGCCGCCGTAGGGGCCGTTGTAGAAGTAGAGCTGCGCCTTGTCGCCGTAGATCAGGCGCATCCTCGCCTTCAGATTGGCGATGCCAACATGTTCCCCCCGGTATTCGTAATCCTCCACGGGCGCGTTGAATTCCGCGAGGTTCTCCTCGCTGTAGCCGCTTCCGTTATCCGAAGCGGTCACACGCAGCTGCTTCTCTCCCTGCCCGTCGTCGGAGAGTCTCGCCTGCACCTTGATCTGAAGGATCTGTCCGCCCTGGCTCTGATGCTTGATGGAATTCTCCACAAAGGTCTGTATCCCGAGAATAGGAACGGCCAGGTTCTCCGCCTCCGTCTTGACGTCCGCCTGGAACAGCACGGGTGAGCCGCCCTTCACCGAGTAGATGTTGCAGTACGCCCGGATCTCGCGGATTTCCTCGGCGACTGTCACCAGTTTTGTCCTTCGCTGAAATACGTAGCGGAAATGGGTGGAGAGATCCCTGATGAGACTGTCCGCGGCTTCCGTTTTCCTGCTCTCCAGGAGAGTGCTGATGTTGTTCAGGCAGTTCAGGAAGAAGTGAGGATTTACCTGCAGCTGGTAGTACTGCAGCTGCGCCTCGTTCGCCCGCTGCTCCTCACGGTGCCTCGCCCGCTGCAGCTCGCTCACGCGCAGCAGAGTCTCATCAATTCTCCTGTTGATCTCCGCGTACTCGATGACCTTCTCGTCCTCCGCGGTGTGCACTTCCTCCTCTTCCGGGTGCTCGATGTGCCTCTGGATCTCCGCCGCGCGGTTTGCGATATGTTCCACCGGGCTCAGCAGTGTATTCCGCAGAATACGGAGAAACCACAGGAGGAACAGAAGGGTCACCGCGGGGGTAAATATGATCAGCATCCAGAAAGGAGGCTGGCGGAAAAGGCTGAGCTCATTGCCGGTGCTGCTGACGAAGGCCAGCTTGATGGCAGAGTGTTCGACAGGCGCGGCTGCCAGCGCGGTGCCGTCGGGAAGAAGCCTCTGTTCTCCGTCCGAAGCGGCCTCCAGAACGGCCTCCCCGGGCCCGGCTTCCCGCCCG
>OMSM01000163.1 GCA_900313745.1 uncultured Lachnospiraceae bacterium | reverse complement strand
GGCACGGACTCCTGCCTCTTCCCCGGCGAACCCGCGGACGCCTTCATCGCGACGAACGCGTCCTGCCTCTGCCGGGCCGGCGGCAAAACGTACTATTACGCCCCGGAACCGGAAAAAGCGGTGTTTCTTATGGACGGCGAACCCTTTGTCCCGGAGGGGATCACTTTGATCAGCACGGATGAGGCCTGCCGCGCTTTCCGCGAGGACGGCGCCCTGCATATCGCGGAAACTGCGGAGAGCTTCATTCTCGGGGACAAGGTCTACTCGGAGGCATCGGAGGGCGAAGAGACGGCATCCGCAGGCTTCCGCCTGATAAAGGAGGTCTCCGATGAGAACGGGCTTTACTGGAGGGATTACGCCCTCGATCTGAGGGCAGCGATGAAAGGCGCGGAGTCAGCTCACCGCGTTTTCCTGAAAACAGACTATCTCGGCGACAGGGCGGAAATCTATCTGCCCCTGGGCGGTGAGCCGGCCGCCCTTCTCCTCGACGACTGGTTCACCACCGGCGCTGACTGGTATGCTAATCTCGACCGCTTCGGCCGCCCGGAGGAACTGGTGATGCGCATCTATGACAGCGCGAGGACCGTTCCCTGCTCCTTCGGCCAGGACGTGTACTACGACGTTCCGGTCACGCCGGGCTGCGAACTGATCAGGGCAAAACTCGTCTTCGAGCGGGTCCGCCCGCTGAACACATAACTATTCCTTCTTCCCGGAGGTTCTCATGCGGCAGAAACGATTATTCAACGAAAACTGGAAATTCACCCTGGAGGACAATCCTTCTTTCGCTGATCCCGGTTTCGACGACGGGCTCTGGCGCGCGGTCACGCTTCCGCACGACTGGAGCATGGATTATCCCCTCGACAAGGACGAGCTCTCCGGCGCAGGCGGAGGCTACGCGAAGACCGGTACCGGCTGGTACCGGAAGCACTTTGCGTGCGAAGAGGCGGATCTGGGGCGCGTGTGCTCATTTGTCTTCGACGGCGTCTTCATGGACTCCCGGGTGTACCTGAACGGAACGCTCATCGGCGGACAGGGCAACGGCTATGTCTCCTTCTCCGCTGACGCGTCCGGCGCCCTGGTTCCGGGGGAGAACGTCCTTGCCGTCAGGGTGAACAACAGCCTGCAGCCCAACTCCCGCTGGTATACAGGCTCCGGAATCACCAGGGATGTGTACATGGTTCTCACGGAATCCGTACATATCGCCGAAAACGGCGTGCGTTTCTCCACCGACGCGATCCATGGGGAGGAGCGGGATCCGGAGCACCCGGAAATCCTTGTCTCCGGGCCCTGCGCGGTGGTCACGATACGCACTCTCATCGAGAGCACGTCACCCTCTTCACTGCGCGCAGGCGTCTCCCACAAGCTCTACGACGCGGAGGGAAAACTGGTATTTGCCGCCGGTACCGCGTCCGCGCTGGATTCCTTCGCAGACTGCGTGACCAGGGCAGGTATACCCGATCCGCACCTCTGGACCGACCGGGATCCCTATCTGTACCGGCTGGTCTCCTCCGTCTCCGTAAACGGCGCTGTGACCGATGAGGTCTCCACTGCTGTCGGCATCCGGACCGCCGTCTTCGACGCGGACCGCGGCTTCCTCCTAAACGGGTCGGCTGTAAAACTGAAGGGCGTCTGCCTCCACCACGACTGCGGTGTTACCGGCGCCGTCGGAACCAGGACGCTCTGGCTCCGCCGGCTTCTCCGGCTTAAGGACATGGGCGTGAACGCGATCCGCATGGCGCACAACCCGCCGCTCCCGGCGCTTCTTGACCTCTGCGATGAGCTGGGCTTCCTTGTGATGGACGAATACGCCGACGAGTGGACCCTGGGCAAGAACAAGAACGAGAACTACTACTCCGAGTCGCTGGCCTTCGGCATCGCCCAGTTCTTCGACCGCGACGCGGAGGACGACCTTAGGCGCTTTATCCGGCGCGACTTCAATCATCCCAGCGTGGTTCTCTGGTCCATCGGCAACGAAATCCCCGAGCAGTCCTCCCCCGAGGGCGCGGATATCGCCGGCTTCCTGAGCGATATCTGCCACAGCGAGGACACCTCCCGCATGGTGACGAGCGCCTGCGACAACATCGCCGCTCCCCCCGTCTTCCGGACGAGGGAAAGTTTTGCCGGAGCGCTGGACGTGGTCGGATACAACTACCCCGACCGCTGGAGGGGGCGCGCGGAGACGATCTACGAGGAGGACAGGCTGCTTTATCCCGAAAGGAGATTCGTCGGAGCGGAGCTGAGCGGAACCCACGGAATCCGTGGTGACTACAGGCTCTCCGAGGAAATGGGATCGGACTTCATTCCGAATTTCGGCGAGACCAGGAAGGGCGGCGCGGCATCCGGCAGTACGGAAGAAGAGATTGTTCCCATCCGCACGCACCCGGACTACACCTCCCAGACCATGGCCTACGAGCCCCTCTGGCGCTACACCGCCAGCCGGGACTACGTCGCCGGGGACTTCATCTGGACCGGGATCGACTATCTCGGCGAGTCCTTCTGGCCGATCCGGGGCTCCTCCTGCGGCGCGCTGGATACCGCGGGTTTTGCGAAGGACAGCTTCTATTTCTACCGCTCTCTCTGGAATAAGGATGCCGTGACACTGCACCTTCTTCCCCACTGGAACTGGCCCGGTGAGGAGGGCGTGTTCAAGAATGTCATTGCCTACACGAACTGCCAGTACGTAAAACTTTTCATCAACGGCCGTCTGGTGGGCACACGCGGCTATTACGCTGCACCGCGGTACGGCTGCACGAAATCCTGGCTGGATTTACGGGAGATCAACCCGACCACAGGCGACCTTCACCTTTCCTGGGACGTTCCCTATGAACCCGGCGAACTGAGGGCAGAGGGCTACATTGACGGCCGGCTCGCCGCGGTGGAGACGGTCCGGACCACCGGTGAAATGGCCGCCCTTAAGGCGGAGCTGTGGTCCGCGGCCGAAGCAGCCGCCTGCGCATGTCTGTCCCCGGCCGCCGAGGGAGATAAATCAGCGGAATCGGCGCTTTCCGGATCCTTTGCACCCGGAGACTTCGCCCTGATTGAGCTCACCGCGCTGGACAGGGACGGAAGTGCGGTCCCGGACGCCGCGCCGGTGATCTCCTGCAAGGTGGAAGGCCCGGCGGAGTACGCGGGCATGGACGCGGGCGATCCGAGGGATCTTTCCATGTACCGGAGCCCTTCCCGCAGGATGCTGGCCGGAAAGCTTCTCGCCGCGCTGCGGAT
>OMSM01000166.1 GCA_900313745.1 uncultured Lachnospiraceae bacterium | reverse complement strand
GGAGAAGGCGGTCGACGCCTTGAAGAGCGGCGAATATGTGCTCACCCGGGCGATGTTCGACGATGCCTTCGAAGATTATATCCCTTCGCCCAAGGAGGCTGTTGTGCGCGAGCTGAACGCCTTCGAGGAGGCGCAGAAGAGGCAGCGCGAAGAGCAGGGCTGATCAGTGCTGATCAGTGCGCGGATCCCGCGGGCGGGATTTGACTGAGATGGAACCACGGAATGAACGGATTGCTTGACGAGAGACAATTCATCGCGAGGGCGGAGGCGGAGGCTTCGCGCAGGGCGGCAGCCCTGACGCGGGATCTGCGCCGTCCGGACGGGAGCCTGGATGAGTATACGTCGCATAAGCCCCTGAGGGAGCTTCTTTGGACCCTCCTTCCGGATCCGGCGGCCGACGGTATCTTGCTGCTGCCCTCAAAAAACGCCGTGCTCCTCACAGGTGCACCAGGCTGCGGGAAGCGCAGTCTCGCCTGCACCTTCCTTGACTGGGCGTCACAGGCCGGCTTCAGGTGCTTCTCGGTGGACCGCTCCCTGGCTTCTTCGGTTCCGGAGGACAGCCTTCCGGAGTTCCTGGCAAAACTCATGAGCGGGGCGGAGACCGCTCCGCTTGCCGTGGTGATCGAGGCCGGCTCCGGGGAAGGGACAGAGCGGCGGTGCCCCGATCCTCTTCTTGCAGCAGCCGCAGGCGCATGGAAACAAGTCCCTGACAGGTCCTGCCTTACCGTAATCCTCGTCTCGTCGGATCCCTTCGCCGTACAGGATGCGGATCTTCCGGGACTGATCGTCCTGCCCGCCGGACTGCCGGCGAAGAAGGAGAGGGAGGACTTTTTCGCGGAACACAGGAACCGCATGCCGAGGCGGAACGAGCCCGCCGCGGCGGGTGCGGCACCGGTGAAGGCGCCTTCTTTCGCGTGGCTTGCGGAGAAGACCGAAGGCCTGAGCTACAGCGGGCTGCAGCAGGTGGTGCGCATCGTCCGGATGCGGCTGAAGCTCCGCGCGATGCAGGAATTCGGAAGTTCCGTGGAAGTGCGTGAAGCCGCGGATCCGGCGGAACGGGAAGCGGCGATGAAGAATCTCTTCATCAACGGTCTCGCGGGCGGAAGCTTCTGGTATTCCGAGGATATGTTTCTGGATGCGGTGAGGCTGGTCAGGGAAACGGAAAACGCGTACCCGCAGAGCGCTTATCCGATTAAGGGATTCTCTTACGCCTCCGGAAATGAGACATACAGCGGAGTCCCCGGGGAGCATGCCCGCGGGACTATGAGCGGAGGTTCGCGGTTTTCCGGCGATGCCCTGTCAGCAGATTTGTTCAGGGACGCGGAGGACATGCCCGGAAGGAGTTCGGAAATCGGAAGTTCCGCAGCGAAAATCCGCGCAGTATCAGCGGATGCCGACGAGGACGAGCTCGCATTCCAGGACCTGATGGCCGGCCTTGACCTTCCGCCGGACCCGAGGAAGAAATGAACAAGCAGGAAATCGTACAACTGAGAAGAACCCTGCACAGAAAGGCCACACTCGAAGAGTATGGCCTTTCTTCCGTGCCGGAATGGGAGGAAAAGAGGGCGGAGGAAGCCCGGAGAAGGCAGGAGGAAGAAGAGGCCTTCCGTAAGGAGAAAGAGGCGGAAGAGCGCCGCAGGGAGGAAGACGCCCGCCGGGAGAAGGAAGAAGCGGAGTCCGCAAGGCGCCGGCAGGAAGAGACGATAAGACAGAATAAGGAAGTGGCGGATCTCTTATGGAAGCAGGTGCAGGAGAGGGAAAGAGCCCGCAGGCGGCAGCAGACAGAGCGGTACTCGCGGAAGAAATCCAGATCGTTCATGCCGGTGATCATACTTTTCCTTATCCTCCTTTCTGTTATAGGGTGGAGTATCGACAAGGGAGTAATCCCCCCGGTGGAAGAACTGTTTGGCCGGGTTGCGGGTGTGAAGCCCCAGGAAGGAGCAGTACAGGGCGGATCCGGAGCAGCAGCCGGGGGAGCAGCCGCGGCAGGAGCGGCGGGTGCTTCTGATTTCGCAAGGACGGACGAGTTTGTCTCACCTTTCGAGTATGGCAAGGGCACCGCAGCTTACGGCGACAGTCTCTGCATCACCAACCGCATGCTCGGATCCGATTATGTGGGAGAGAGGCAGGAAATCGCGGTCATCCCCTGGCCCGGGGAGATCGGCGAGGAGCGTTTCCAGATCACCTGGGATCTTTATTCGCTCAGTTTTACCCGATCCGCTCTGGGTATACGCTATGCTTATGAAGCCTACGAGAAGTCCGCGGAGGAGTACCTCCGGAAGAAGGGGCTGGTCAATTCCCTTGAAGACGCGCGGACAGCGGAAACGGAAAGCGGAGATATTTTCTACTATGTCGTGACGGACGAGGAGACGGAGGGGTTCGTCACCACGGACCGGAAACTGACCTTTACAGCGGCATCGGACAGGGCGGGAAGAGGAGTTTTTATCTGCACCTATGAGCGGCGGTACAACAGCAGCCAGGAAGTAATCATCGGGCTGGATTCCGCAAGCCCGGAACTTGGCATGGCGTCACTGTCCGCACGGATGGCACATTCCCTGCTGGGCGGAGTATCCTTTGTCCGGGAGGATCTGGTCTCGGCCGGCGGGGCTTCCCCGATGGATGCGGTGACACTGCGCGACCTGTCGGACGGGATTACCGTAACTGTTTCCCACGGAGTGCTCCGCAATCACGGGGCTGACGGGACAGAAGAGTGGAGGGAGACGGCTTACTGGAACTCCTTTGAGGAGGCTTCCCCGCGCAGCGCCAAGGTGACTTATGACGGAATGAAGGCGGACCGTGTCGAATATGTGCTTCAGGACACCTATTACGCGAAGGCGGAGGATTATCCTGTGCTGTCTTCTTCGGCGAAGAGCGCGGCGGAGCTCATACAGGACGAGGTGAGAAGCTATTCGCTCGGCGGGTATGAGGTGAAGGCCCAGCTGGTACACTATCTCTCGGGCAACGGCACGGAATACACGGAGATCAACGCCTGGCTTCCGCTCACGGAGGACGTGATCCTCACCGGAAGCTACAAGACGGCGCACTACGACTTCGGGGATTATCCGGAGTTCGTCGAGGACGTGGATACGCTCAGGGCGAACATGGACGAAATCGTCACGGAGATGATGGGGACCTGTCTTAAGATCACCGTGCCCTGAGTGACGGAAGCGGAGAAAAACTTCTATGGCCAGATGGAATGCTGCGGACGGGCTGGTTCACTTCCTGTTCGCGGATGAAGATCAGTACATATTGGACAGCATGATCCGGCTGAATCTTGCGGACTACCTCTACCACGAGCTGAGAAGGCGCGGTTTCGGGAGGATAGCTTTTGTCGACGGAAGAGGCGGATCCTATTACGTGCGCGTCTTCAACAGGCCCTCGCTTCAGTGGTTCCAGGATCAGCAGAAGGGACTGTTCGGGCTCGGGCATAAGGCACAGGAGTATACTCCGTCCCGGGGAGGCATGAGGATTGCCTGCGGTGCGGAACAGCTGCGCAGGATGCAGAAGGCTGCAGACAAAGCCGCGGCAGTCTGGGC
>OMSM01000016.1 GCA_900313745.1 uncultured Lachnospiraceae bacterium | reverse complement strand
GAAGATCTACGCGAGAGGCTATGCCAAATATGTCGAGGCCTCGACAGCCCTTGCGTTCGCGGTGCCGGAAATCCTCTCCCTCCCCGAAGAGACGCTGAAGGCGCTCACGGAGGACCCGGTGCTCGCGGACTACCGCTACACTATGGAGCAGCTCATAAAGAAAAAGCCGCACACCCTCACCACGGCGGAGGAGACCCTGCTCTCCAATTTCGGCGAAGTTATCGGCGCGCCCTCCGAGATCTCCGAGAACCTCATGGATGCGGACCTGGTGTTTGAGAATGCAAAAGACAGCGAGGGCAATGAGCAGGAGGTCACCGGCTCCAGCTACATCGAACTGCAGATGTCCCAGGACCGCGTGCTGCGCGAGAGCTCCTTCCGCAGCCTGTACAAGACCTACCGGCAGCACATCAACACCTTCGCGGCCACCTATTCCGCGGCGGTGAAGGCCGCAGCCGCCGAGGCCCGTGTGCGTCACTACGGAAGCTCGCGCGAGATGAGCATGTCCGAGAACAACATCCCGGTGCCGGTGTACGACAACCTGATCGCAGCGGTAAACCGCCATCTGCCGGCCATGTACCGCTATGTCGCGCTGAGGAAGAAGATCCTCGGGCTGGAGGAGATCCACTACTACGATGTTTATGCGCCGCTGTCCTCCGCCCCGGAGAAGAATTACAGCTACGAAGAGGCAAAGGAGCTGGTGCTCGGTGCGGTCGCGCCGTTCGGTGACCGGTACACCGACGTGGTCAGAGAGGGCTTCGGCCAGCGCTGGGTGGACGTGTACCCCAACAAGGGCAAGCGCGGCGGCGCCTACTCCGCGGGAACCTACGATTCCAGACCCTACATTCTCTGCAACTTCAACGGAAAGCTGGATTCCGTCTCCACCATCGCCCACGAGATGGGGCACTCCATGCACAGCTACTTCGCCAAAAAGGCCCAGCCGCCGCAGTACGCTGACTACACCCTGTTCGTCGCCGAGGTGGCATCGACGGTCAATGAGAACCTGCTTATCGAGAAGCTCCTCGGGGAGGAGAAGGACCCCCAGGTGAGGCTGTCCCTGCTTAACCAGTATCTGGAGAACTTCAAGGGAACGGTCTACCGCCAGACGATGTTCGCGGAATTCGAGAAGGAGGCCCACGCGATGGCGGAGCGCGGCGAGGCGCTGAATGCGGAGTCCCTGAACAAGGTGTACCGCGGGCTGATTGAGAAGTATTTCGGGCCGGAGCTCGTAATCGACGACGAGGTGCAGTATGAGTGGGCGAGGATTCCTCATTTCTACCGTCCCTTCTACGTCTACGTCTATGCCACCGGCTATTCCACGGCCTGCGCACTCTCCGAGGGCATCCTGAAGGAGGGGGAGAGCGCGGTGAACCGCTACATCGAGTTCCTCTCCATGGGCGGAAGCGCGTATCCTCTGGATGAACTCAGGCATGCCGGCGTTGACCTCGACACCCCCGAGCCGGTGGACCGCGCGCTGGAGAAGTTTGAGCGCGTGCTCGCCGAGGCGGAGGAACTGGCCGCCGGGATGGAGTAAGGCCGGGCGGCAGAGCTTCCATGAAAGGCGCAGTAAGGAGTTTTGATCTATGACAGCAACCGGAGTGATGGGAGAGTGCGAGCGAAGGCTCACAAGGCACTATTTTGAGCTGAGGCGCCTGTATGGTGAGCTGTATAACGGCGACATGCGGGCCTTCGACTATTTCTGCACCATGCTGCGAAGGACGTACGGGGAGCGCTCCGAGGAGCTGAGGAGAACGGACAGGGAGCGGGAGAAGAAGCCCGAATGGTACCGGGACCGGAACTTCACGGGAATGACGCTCTATGCGCAGAATTTCGCCGGGACGCTTAAGGGAGTGGAGTCAAAACTGGACTACATCCGGGAGTGCGGCGTGGACTTCCTCCATATCCAGCCCTTCCTTGCTTCGACAAAGGGGCGTGACGACGGGGGCTACGCCGTCTCGGACTACAGGAAGGTCAACGAGAGGCTCGGCACTGTTGCGGACCTGGAGTCCCTCGCGGAAAGCTGCCATGAGCAGGGTATCCTCCTGAGCGCGGACTTCGTGATGAACCACACCAGCGAGGATCATCCCTGGGCCGTCGCGGCGAAGAACGGGGACCGCTGCGCCCAGGACAGGTACTTCTTCTTTGACGACTGGACGGTTCCGGACAAGTATGACGAGTTCATGCCCCAGGTCTTCCCGGAGACCGCGCCGGGGAATTTCACCTGGTGCGAGGAGGCGGGCAAGGTCGTGATGACGACTTTCTACGCCTACCAGTGGGACCTGAATTACCGCAATCCCATGGTCATGAACGACATGACCGAGAACATGCTCTGGCTCTGCAACCGCGGCATCGACGCGATACGGATGGATACGCTCCCCTACCTCTGGAAGGAGCTGGGGACCAGCTGCCGGGACCTGCCCAGGGTGCACAAGCTCTGCCGTATTCTCCGGATGGCCGTGGAGGTGGTGTGCCCGGGCGTGCTGCTGATCGGCGAGGTGGGAATGGCCCCGGACCGGGCGGCCCTCTACTTCGGCTCTGCCGAGCACCCGGAGTGCCACATCGTGTGCAACGTGAGCGCGATGGCGAACCTGTGGAACACGGTGGCCACCCACGATGTCCGGCTTCTGGAAAACCGCCTGAAGAGGGTGTACTCCGATTACGGAAGCAAGCTTTACATCGATTACGTCCGCTGCCACGAGGATATCCACTGGCAGCTGGATTACCGGTTCCTTGCGGAATTCGGGATGCAGGAGGGCCCCCATCGGAAGTACCTTAACGACTATTTCCGGGGAGGCTACGACAGCGACGCCCGCGGGGAGCTGTACAACGACGATCCGCATGTGGACGCGACAAGGCTCTGCGGGACGACGGCTTCCCTCTCGGGCATCGAGGGGGCGGAGGCCTCCGGGGATCCCTGGCGGATCGCGAGGGCGATCTGCCTGGACGGGATGCTTCACGCCTATCTGTTCTCGCGTGGCTGCATCCCCATGATCTACTCCGGGGATGAGATCGCCCAGTTAAATGACTACCATTATCACGAGGACATCGACCGCCGCGACGACAGCCGCTACCTGCACCGCGGCCCCATGATCTGGGAGAACGCCGATAAAAGGTACACGCCCGGAACAAGGGAGGAGGCGATGTTCAGCTTCCTGCGCGAGATCTGGCAGATCCGGAAGGATCACCCGGCTTTCAGCGACAGGGCGGCGAGATATATCCTCCCTACCTGGAACCTGCATATTCTTGGGCTGGTCATGGAGTACAAGGAGGAGCGCATCATCGCGCTGTTTAATTTCAGCCCGGAGGAGGAGATCGCGTGGATTGACGAGCCCGGGGATTACACGGACCTGGTGACCGGGGATGTCCGGGCCGCCAGGGGAGTATCGATGAAGGGCTTTACTTTCCTCTGGCTCTCCGCGACGTGGGTGCCGGAGGAGTGACAGCTTTATCCGGGAACCGGCGGAAGACGGCGGTTCCCGCGGAATAGAGGTAGATAACGGATGAGCAGAGAATACCGCGGAGTAAGCGCCCGCAGGGGCATCGCGGTCGGGACAATACGATATTACCTGAGGGGCAGCGGCGTCCTTCCCTTCACCGGGAGCGGGACGCCGGAACAGGAGATCAACCGCTTCCGCAACGCGGCCGGGGCTGCGAAGGACAACTTCGAGGCCCTGTACGCGCAGGCGAGAAAGGTGATCGGGGAAGAGAAGGCCCAGGTGTTCCGGGATTATATCCTGATGCTGGAGGATCCCGTGCTGACGGCGGAGATCGAGCGCCTGATCCTGGAGGAGGCCCTTTCGGCGGAGTTCGCCGTGCACAGGGCGAGCATGAGGCACGCGCGCTCACTGATGGCCCTTCCGGACGCGTATATCCAGGCGAGAAGCGTGGATGTGGCAGATGTGGGGAGGAGCATCATTGAAGCCCTGTCGGGAATAAGCGAGCCGTCCATGGCGGAGCGCGCGCACGGGGAGCCCTATATACTTGCAGCGGAGACGCTCATGGCGTCGGATCTGTTCCGCATCGACAGAAATCACCTTGTGGGGATAATGACCCGGCTCGGGAGCACGGATTCCCACGCGGCAGTCATCGCGAAGAGCATGAATATTCCGGTGATGATCCAGGTGGAGGGCCTGTCGGTGGTCTGGGAGGGACTCACCGGGATTCTGGACGCCGACCGGGAGAGGCTGATCGTCGATCCCGACCGGGAGGAGCTCGCGGAAGCCGGCCGGAGAATCGAGGAGTACGAGTCCTTAAGGAGGAGCTACTCCGCGCTCGTCGGGACGCCCAATGAGACGGCGGACGGGCGGCGCATCGCCTTAAGAGCCAATATCGGCGGCGCGGACGAGCTTCCCGCGGTGCGGGAGAACGATGCGGACGGCGTGGGCCTCCTGCGCTCGGAGATGCTGTATTTAAGATATGAGGAGGAGTTCCGGGAGGGGGCGGATTCCCCGGAGGGCCGTCCCGAAGGCCCAGCTGCGGGCGAGGAGCTGAGCCCGGACTTCACCTCCCCGGAGTTCGAGGAATACCTGTACCGGGCGTACCGCAGGGTGATCAGCTCGGTCACGCCCCACCGGGCGGTGATCCGCACCTGCGACCTGGGGGCGGACAAAACACTGGCCCTCTTAAGGATGCCGGAGGAGAAGAATCCTGCCCTCGGGATGCGGGGCGTGCGGATAAGTTTTGCAAGGCCAGGCCTTTTCCACCGGGAGCTCAGGGCGATCCTCCGGGCCTCGGAAGCAGGGCCGGTCGGGATCCTTATTCCGATGGTGACGGAGGCGGCGGAGCTTACAAGGTGCCGGCAGATGATTGCAGGAGTGGCGGAAGAACTGAAGGACGAGGGAACATCCGTCGGCAAAGTGACTGTCGGCGCGATGATCGAGACCCCCGCGGCGGCGGTCATGTCGGACGAGCTCGCGAAGGAATCGGATTTCTTCTCCATCGGGACGAACGACCTGACGCAGTACACTTTGGCGATGGACCGGCAGACGGCGGAGTTCAGCTCCTATTTTGACAAGCCGAGGGCCTCGGTGCTGCGGCTGATCCGGATGACTGTTGAGGCGGCTCATGCGAAGGGAATCCCGGTGTGCATCTGCGGCGAGCTGGCTTCGGATGCCGCGCTGACGGAGACCTTTGTGGACATGGGAGTGGATGAGCTCTCGGTGAACCCGCAGGATATCCTGCCATTAAGACAAACGGTTCAGAGGATCGG
>OMSM01000146.1 GCA_900313745.1 uncultured Lachnospiraceae bacterium | reverse complement strand
TCGACCGCATTTCCTATATACAGATCATCTCCGGCAAGGGCATTGTTCACTTTGCGGAGCAACACGTCCTTTTGCATACTCAACTGACTGCATATCACTGAGGATGAAAGGGTTATGTATAGTTTACCGTCCCGGAAGAAACGTTTGATCGTGTAATGCGAAGCGCCGGAGACGCTGTCCCAGGCGGCAAAAATGCGGAAACTGTTGTGGGTGTTACCGGCTCTGCCCTCCACCAGCATTTCCTTAAGCACCTCCACCAGAGGTTGGGCCGTTTTCCTTGCGATACGGTTACTCATTCCGGGTGAAAGCGCCCCCTTTCGCCTCGTAGTAGGTCCGCTCCGAAGTAATGCCGTCCACTATGCCGCTCAGCCTCACCTTGTTGCTGTCGGTCAGGAAAATCTGCCCGAAATCATTCCCCGCGACCATAGTGAGAAGATTCTGCACCCTGCCCATATCAAGCTTGTCGAAAAGATCGTCCAGAAGAAGGATGGGAGCGAATCCGCGGCGCTCCTTCATCAAGGAGTACTGGGCGAATTTCAGGGCGACCAGGAAGGATTTCTGCTGCCCCTGGGATCCGCAGCGACGTATCGGACGCCCATTCATCTCAAAGAGGAAATCATCCCTCTGGATGCCTGCTGACGTATATTTCAAAATGCTGTCTTTCTCTCTGCGGGAACGGAGGATGTCTGCCAGGCGGCCACTGTCAAGATCCGACCTGTAGGAGATGCTCACTTCTTCCTTCCCGCCGGAAATCCGGGAGTAGAACTCCTGCACCAGAGGAGAAAGGTCCTCGGCTAGGGATCGGCGCATATTGCTCACGGGCAGCGCGTAGGTTTCCATCTGCTCATCCAGGATATCCAGCAGTTGCCAGTCCGGAGAGCCGTTCTTGAGAATCGCATTGCGCTGAAGAAGCAAGCGGGAATAGTTCTGCACGAAATCAAGATACTCCGCACTCATCTGCGACAGCACCGCGTTGCAGAACTTGCGGCGTTCCTCGCCGGACTCGCTAACCATTGCAACGTCTGTAGGAGAAACCATCACCACGGGCAGGAGGCCGATATGCTCCGACAGGCGGGCGTAGGGCTTATCGTCCCTCTTGAGTTTTTTTCCGTTGGAATCCACCTGTATGCTGATGCGCGTATCCGGGCCCGAAGGCATCGAATAAAGCCCGGAAAGGGCGAAACCGGGGCATCCGAAACGGAAGTTGAAACGATCCGAAGTGGAAAAAGCGCTCTTTGTCATGGAGAGATACCAGACAGCATCGACAAGGTTGGTCTTTCCCTCGCCGTTGTTGCCCGAAATGCAGTTTATGTTGGGGCAGAATTCCAACTCCTGCAGCTCTATGTTGCGGAAGTCCTGAACCACTATCTTCTTCAGATCCATACCACAAATATATAAATAAAATGGCTATATTTGCAAGTTATTAATAAGGACACACACTTAACTATGAGCATACAGCAAGAAAAAATCAAAGCATTGGTCGAGAGGCGCGCGAAGGCCCGGCTCGGAGGTGGAGAGAAACGCATCGAGGCCCAGCACGAGAAGGGCAAGCTCACCGCCAGGGAGCGCCTTGCAATGCTGTTGGACGAAGGCAGTTTCGAAGAGTTCGATATGTTCGTCCAGCACCGCTGCACAAACTTCGGAATGGAAAAATCACATCCGGACGGAGACGGCGTGGTGACCGGTCAGGGAACCATTGCAGGCCGCCCGGTTTTCGTTTTCGCCCAGGATTTTACCGTCAGCGGAGGATCTCTCAGCAAAACTATGAGCGAGAAAATCTGCAAGGTAATGGATATGGCAATGCGTTGCGGAGCCCCGGTAATCGGGCTTAACGACTCCGGCGGAGCCCGTATCCAGGAAGGCATCGACGCCCTCGCAGGCTATGGAGATATCTTCGAGCACAACATCCTCGCAAGCGGCGTGGTTCCGCAGATATCCGGCATATTCGGCCCCTGCGCAGGCGGAGCCGTTTACTCCCCCGCCCTCACAGACTTCACCCTTATGGTAAAGAACACCTCCTATATGTTCCTCACCGGCCCGGCCGTGGTGTAGAGCGTAACCGGAGAGGATGTCGACCAGGAATCCCTCGGCGGAGCCAGCGTGCACGCCACCAAGAGCGGCGTGGCGGACTTTGCCGCAGAGAACGAACAGGAGGGAATCGATACTATAAAGCGTCTCCTCAGCTACATCCCCCAGAATAACATGGAAACGGCTCCGGAGAGGCCGACGGCCGATCCCGTGAACCGGATGTCCGATGTTCTGAACGAAATCAT
>OMSM01000167.1 GCA_900313745.1 uncultured Lachnospiraceae bacterium | reverse complement strand
GTGTTTAAGGAGCTGCTGTTCGACCCGCTGGGGATGGACAGCACCTCGCCGCATTTTAAGGGCGATCTGAAGGAGAGAATGGTCGATATTTACGCGGAGAAGCCGGACGGGACCTTTGAGCCGACGTACTGCGGCATGGATGAAAAACATAACCCCGGCGAGAAGAACATGCTCGGGAACCCCAGGCTCCTCTCCACCGGAAGGGATTATTCCCGCCTGATGGCGATGCTTGCCTGCGGAGGCACTCTCGACGGCGTGAGGGTCATGGGGCGGAAGACCATAGACCTGATGCGCAGCAATACGCTGACCCCGCAGCAGTTAAAGGATTTCCCGGACAAGGGGTATGGCTACGGCTACGGCGTCCGGACCCTGATAGACAAGGCGGCGGGGGACAACAACGGCTCCCTCGGCTCCTTCGGGTGGACCGGGGGGTTCGGGACCTGGTGCGAGGCCGATCCGGAGGACGAGGTTTCCATCGTCTACATGGAGAACCTCTTCCCGGCGCTGAACATGGATTACACGCACGGACTGGTGCGCACGGCGGCCTACGGCGCGATTGAGTAAGAAGCTGGAGACGGATATGAGCATCAGCAACGGATATTTTACAGCGGTGGAAACGGCGCCGGGGATTCTCCGCATCAATTCCGAGGAGAACGCGGCGGTCGACCTGATTCTCGGAAGCGAGCGGGCGGCGCTGATCGATACGGGCTTCGGGGTCTGGAATATCCGGGAGTTCGTCCGGACGATCACGGACCTTCCCCTGCTTATCTTCAATACGCACTGCCACTGCGACCACGTCGGAGGCAACTACTTCTTCGACGAGGAGATCCGCATGGGGACAGCGGACCTCGGAACGCGGACGTACGCAGTGAGCAGGTTTTTCCGTGACAGCATGCTGAACGGCCGGACACTGCCGGAGAGTTTTGACAAAGAGGCCTATTACAGCGGCGGGTGCGGGAACCTGATTCCGGTGGAGGAGGGGGAGTCCTTCGGCCTCGGCGGACTGACGGTCGAGGCCTTAAGCGTGCCCGGCCACTCTGTGGGAAGCATGGCCTACTATGTGCCGGAGAGGAAGATTGTCTTCGTCGGGGATTCCGTCGGACGCACGGTGCTGCTCTACGGCAATGGGTCCGCCGACAGGCCGACCTACGTGAATTCGCTGAAGAAGATACTCGCTCTTCCTTTCGTGACGGCGATGGCATCGCACGAAAGGGAGCCGCTGGGCAGGGATTACATCGAGCGATGCCTGAGAACGGCGGAGCTTGCGGATTATGAGAGCGGGACGCCGGTCTCGAGCCCGATTGCGGGAAGCGAGAACGCGAGGCTCTGCTTCCTGCCCGGGATGACCGAAGCGGACCGGGACGACCCGGAGTTCGGCGCGATCATCATGGACAAGCCCTAAGGGCGGGAGCAGCGGGGACAGCCGCCGGGCGGGATATCTGGCCCGACGGAGCAGCCGTCCCGCATAATAAGTTTCCGGGCGGAACAGCCGATCCGCCGGAGAAACCGTTCACACGAACAATTGTCCCATGGGGGGACGTTGCAACAATTATCATAAAGGAGGGAACTATGAAAAAGACAATGCAGAAAATGCTTGCGGCCCTTCTTTCCGCTGCCATGGTGCTGTCTGTGTCGGCCTGCGCCCAGACACAGCCTGCGGCACCCGCACCGGAAGAAGCAGCTGTAGCAGAAGCACCCGCGGCGGAAGAGCCTGCGGCGGCCGAGGAAGCTGCCGCTCCCGCAGAGGAGCGTGAGGTAGAGACCATTGTGATGCCGTACATGATCACCA
Source organism: uncultured Lachnospiraceae bacterium (assembly GCA_900313745.1). Taxonomy (GTDB): domain Bacteria; phylum Bacillota; class Clostridia; order Lachnospirales; family Lachnospiraceae; genus CAG-791. The sequence continues at coordinate 1,349 of OMSM01000167.1, read as the reverse complement.
TGAATCCCTGCGAGGATCGTGAGATGGTCGTGAAGGCGATCAACGAAAAACTCGAGGAGAAAGGCTATCCGGTCCGCGTCGAGTTTACGTTTATTGACTTCCCTTCCTGGGGACAGCAGATGAACCTGATGCTTGCGGACGGATCGATGGATCTGTTCAACTGCTGCTTCATGGATTCTGTCGGAACGCTGGTCAACAACGGCGCGCTGGCTCCGATCGACGATCTTCTTGACCAGTACGGACAGGGCATCCGGGATCTCCTGGGCGAGTACCTGGTCTGCGGACAGGTCGGCGGCGTCACCTACGGCACGCCCAAGCTTGCCGCCTACGGCAATGCGCCGATGATCATCATGAACAAGCGCATGCTTGACGAGTGCGGAATCAACAGGGACGATATCGTTGATCTCGAGACCATGACAGATGCATTCCGGAAGATTCACGAGCAGTTCCCGGATGTGACCACCCTTTCAACCGGCCCTGGCGGCGCGACCTATGATCCCGCCGGTTTGGACTATCTGGGCAGCGGCAAGCCCTACGCCTGCATCAAGCTCGAAGAGGGCAGCGATGACCTGACTGTTTTCAACTACTACGCAACCGATGAGTTCAAGGAGCTCGTCGACCTGACCAAGATCTGGGCGGATGAGGGCTTCTTCCGCAAGGATGCGATGAACTATCAGGACAGCTCCTTCACCAGCATGCACGACGAGTCCAGCTTCAGTACCTTCGCGGGCTATGCCTCCGAGGCGATCTGCGACAGCGTCTATGCGACGGCGATCCCGATCCCCAATGTTTCCGCACAGATCGCGGAGCATGCGTGGATCACGACGACGAACGTCAACGGAATGACCTGGTGCATCCCTGCGCTTTCCAAGCATAAGGAAGCTGCAATGATCTTCCTGAACGCGCTGTACACCGACCCCGACATCGCCAACGTCTGCAACTACGGTGTTGAGGGCGTGCATTACAAGGTTGAGGACAACGGAACTGCGGTTTACGTCGATCCCGAGACTCAGACCGCGACGACTTCCGGCTGGCCGGCAGGTATGGGAACGTTCTGGCCGAATATGCTGATCTGCCATCCGTTCACTCCCGACACCATCCAGAGCTATCAGGATCAGCTGAAGTCCAACGAGATTTCGCTTTCTTCCCCTGCACTTGGCTTCGTGTTCGATTCCGCGCCGGTCATGGATGAGGTTGCGGCGGTCAACGGAACGATTGACAAGTATCTGAACGCGATCATGCTTCATGTGGGTGATTCGGAAGAGATGACGAAGAAGATGCTGGAGGAGATGGATGCCAACGGCCTTCAGGACATCATCGAGGAGAAGCAGAGACAGCTGAACGAGTGG
>OMSM01000108.1 GCA_900313745.1 uncultured Lachnospiraceae bacterium | reverse complement strand
GCTCCGCGATTCCGGACTGCGTGAGCCAGAGCGCGACGCCCTTCGCAAGGTCTTCACAGGAGTTCTCATAGATCAGTTCTATTAGCATGATGATAGTGCCCCCTGGCAGTGGTCGTACCGCACGGATTCCCTGCGGAATCCGCATAGTATGATATGATTAGTTCAAAGAAGGGAGGACCTGGTGATGATAAAGCTTCGGAAGCGTTATAACCGGCCTGGCACAGTTCTTTTCTATGCCCTGTCCTGCCTTGCTCTTGCGATGACGCTCGCTGTAGGCGGCTTCTTCGTCTACACGCTTGCTCTCCGGACAAGCTACCGGGCGATGGCGCTGGAGATCAACGACGCCTTCCTCGCGGGCACCTCCGTTACTGTTGCAAGAGGAGAGGATTCCTTCCCCGTCACGCCGGAATCCGTTGAGTATTACAATGAGTTCCTGCTGGACCGGAACACCGCGGTTTTCAGCAGGAAGCGCACAGAACCGGATGACGCAAGCATTTTCCTCATCCTGGACGGCGGACAGCTCACCTTTACGGGAGTGGACGACGGAACAGCAATCGCCGTCCGATGGTCATCCCCGGAGAAGGAGGAGAACTATATCGTCCGGAGCCAGTACACCTTCACTCAGCTTTCCGCTTATTACAGCAACCTGAAGCGGAAAGCAAAGTGACTCTTCAAAGTAACTCCTCCCGCCCGCCGGAAGTACCGACAATGCGGGAGTTCCGGCACGTTCCCGGGATCGCCTTAATCCCCTAGGCAGTAATTCTTTATCACCGCCCACTCCCCGGAAAGCCTCTCCAGCGTCCACGCGGCGTTGGCCGGCGATGTGGAGGGAAGGCACAGGTCTTCCATGTGCGTCGCCGGCAGGCAGTACTTCCTGTACACCTCGTGCGAAGTCTTCCCGTTGGTGAAGATTCTCCGGATCGCCGCCGTCTCCAGGATCTCCCGGAAATCGTTGGGCTCCGCATTTCTGATCGAGCTGTCGCTCGACCCCCGGATATCGCAGGAATGTATGGAATCCCACATCGCGATGTGGTATCGTTCTAAAAGCGCCGCCTTCTCCGGCACCGTCACCGGAAGCTTCTCCTCCCCGAAGAGGAGCGCCATGAGCTTCCAGAAACGGTTCTGCGGGTGGCCGTAAAAGAAGCCGCTCTCCCTGGATTTCACCGAGGGAAAACTCCCCAGTATAAGGATGCGCGAATCCGGGCGGTAAAACGCCGGTATCGGATGGACGATATGCGTGAGCCCTTCCGGTTCTGCGGAGAGCTCCGGCTTTGTTCTGCTGTTCATCATTTCATCGGCTGCCCTGTTTTCCGGGCTTCGGGGATTCCGGGATCTCCCCGGAAGGTGACGGATTTAACTTATGGTGATCAGAAAAGCGTTTATGACTTCCCTTCCCGTAATGGCGGGCTATATCGTTCTTGGCACGGGTTTTGGCATTCTTTTAAGAAGCGCGGGCTACGGCGCCCTCTGGGCGCTCGCGATGAGCCTCTTCATCTATGCCGGCTCCATGCAGTTCGTCGGCGTGAGCCTCATCACCGGCGCGGCGTCCGTGCTTACGACCGCGGTGACCACGGTAATGATCAACGCGAGGCATCTCTTCTACAGCATCTCCATGATTTCGCGCTACAAGGACGCTGGGAAGGTAAAACCCTACCTCATCTTCGCGCTGACCGACGAGACCTACACGCTGCTCTCCGACGGGAAGATCCCCGAGGGCGCGGATCCCGACGCCTACCGCTTCCTTGTCTCCTTCTTCGACCACTGCTACTGGGTGCTTGGAAGCGTGCTCGGAAGTTTTGCCGGAGAATTCCTGCCCTTTGACTCCACGGGCATCGAGTTCTCCATGACCGCGCTCTTCACTGCCTCCTTCGTCGAGCAGTGGCTGTCCGCGGGGAGCCACCTGCCTGCCCTGACCGGCCTTCTCTCCACGGCGCTGTGCCTTGTCCTGTTCGGCCCGGAGAATTTCCTTATTCCCTCCATGATCCTGATCACGGTGATTCTGTCCGCCCTGCGCGGACGCATCGCCACTCCCGAAAGCAGGAAATCCGATGGCAGAAGGGAGGAGAAATGAGTCACGCCGCCCTTCTCGTCGCCGTCATGGCCGCCGTCACCATCCTTCTCCGCTTCCTGCCCTTCCTCATTTTCACGAACGGCAGGAAAACTCCGTCCTATATCCTCTACCTCGGCGGGATCCTCCCCCAGGCCATCGTCGGGATGCTGGTGGTCTACTGCCTTAGGGAAACCGACCTCGTCTCCGCTCCCCACGGGCTTCCGGAGATCCTCTCCGTCGCCGCCGTCGCGGCTCTGCAGGCATGGAAGCGCAATTCCCTTCTCAGCATCCTCGGCGGCACCGTACTCTACATGCTCCTGGTGCAGCTCATCTTCTGACCGCCATAAGGATCAGCGAAGTCCCTCGTAGTCCGGCTTCTGGTCCTTGTGGGTGAACCCTTCCATCGCGGAATCCCAGCCGGCCATCTCCTGCTCGTACCGTTGAAGCGCGCTGTCCGCCACCGCGCCCTCCGCCTTCATCTCCTCAAGAAGCTTCTTCGCCTTCCGGTAGTCCGCCTGCGCGGCGTCCTTGTAATTGTTCGCGGCATTCATCTTAAGGCTCACCAGCACCTCGTCCAGCGCTTTCACGCTCTCCGACGCTGCCCTGTACTTCTCCCTTCCGCTCTGTCTCCCCGAGAAGTACGCCGTAAGGATCGCGATAATGATGTCGTCCACCGGTCCCGGCAGGGCATCGACGGGCGAAATAATGTACACCGCCGCGATTACAATGAGAAAAACTTTCAGGTATATATTCATCTTCATCCCCCTGCCGGCCCCGGCCGGCTTTGTGCCGTATAAACGCGTCCGTTTTTCCGCTCTTTCCGTCTCCGGCCGTTCCCGGCCATTCTGTCATTAATTCTAAAAGAAGGGCCGCCCGGATTCAACAAATCGCGGTAAGAGGCCCCAAAACCGGCGGTTATCTCTTATTTTGTGCCCTCTTTCCGCATCCTCCGCCTCCTTCCCGTCCGCTTATGCTACAATCGGCTTGAGGCTTCCGTGCCGGGCCCTTCCCGCAGGCATCCGCATGCGGACGCCCCCCGGCACGGAAAAAGACGCAATAAACAAGCGAATGATGTAAGGAGAAAACCGTTCATGGAAGTAAAGAGCTACACCTACGAAGAGCTGCCCGAGTTTACTGATGAAGTGGAGGGAGCCGGAATCATCGAGACCACCGGGGACGAGACCGGCGTCAATTATTTCCACGATGTGGAATACGCCAATGTGGACGGTACGCCGCTGCACCTGCAGATCCTGATTCCCGCCTGCCGCAACGACGGCTTCGTCCCCTTCGCGGAGAAGCTGCCCTTCGCAAGGCCCTGCTATGTATTTATCCAGGGCTCCGGCTGGATGCAGCAGTATGTCTACGCCAAGGTTCCCAGCCTGTCCAAACTTGCCGCACGCGGCTATGTCTGCGCCATCGTGGAGTACCGCCACTCCGGTATCGCCTCCTTCCCGGCGCAGCCGAAGGACGCCCGCAATGCCATCCGGTTCCTTAAGAAGAACGCGGGGCGCTTCGGCATCGACCCGGACCGGATGATCGTCGCGGGAGACTCCTCCGGCGGACACGTCGCCATGTGGGCAGGGCTTATCCGCGATGACGACACCGCCGATAATCTCTATCCCGGCGTATCCGCAGAGGTGAAGGGTATTGTGGACTACTACGGCTCCACGTCGGTCATCGCCCCGGACTCGAACCCGCAGACCGTGAACCACTGCCTGCCGGACAGCCCCGAGGGACTGGTCATGGGAGGAAAGGACCTCCTCGCCAATCCGGATCTTGCCAGAGCGCTCTCCGTGGAGTGCAACATCGATGAATCGACGGTAATTGCTCCGTCGCTGATTTTCCACGGGACGAAGGACCGGGTGGTGAACTGCACCGGCAGCGTCGTTCTGTATAAGAGGCTTAAGGAGACCGGGCACGACGTGAGTTTTTACCTTGTAAAAGGCGCGGATCACGGCGGCCCCGAGTTCTGGACGGATCAGATTCTCGATATCGTGGAGAACTTCATGCGCCGCTGCTTCGGCTGAATGCCGGAAATCTGGCGGCAGGAGTAAAGGAGGAATGATGAAGGAATATCAGTACCGCGACGTCAACCACCG
>OMSM01000170.1 GCA_900313745.1 uncultured Lachnospiraceae bacterium | reverse complement strand
GGCATCATACGCGGGCAGATTCACATAGTCGGAAGCCTTGATCCCACTCAGATAGGCCTTGTCCGCTCCGCATCCGGTGAGCATTGCGGCTGCTGCGATAAGCGCAGCGGCGCTGGTAAGAATTCTCTTCTTCATGGTGCAGTGCAATCCTTTCCTTCACTTGAGTTTTGCCGGATGAAGGCCTGTCCTCTTAAGGAAGCTCCAATAACCGGCATTTTCATAGTTTAGCACAGGAGTGTACTACTTTAAAGGGAAAACACCAGTTTTTCACAAGTCCGGAACCAAATGTCCCGCCGGTATGCTATACTAATTAATTAGTTGCCGGAACCGGTCAAGGACATAGAAAGGAATTATTCCCGTGAACACAGGATGGATTGTATTTATCATTATCATGGCGGTGATGATCGCCGCCATCGTCGTGCTCTACTTTCTCGGCAAGCGCATGGAGAAGCGCCAGGCGGAGCAGCAGGCACAGATCGAGGCCAACAAGCAGTCCTGCAGCATGCTGATCATCGACAAGAAGCGGATGAGGCTCAAGGATTCCGGACTTCCGCAGGCCGTCATCGACAAGACGCCGAAACTTATGCGCCGCTCCAAGCTTCCGGTGGTCAAGGCCAAGGTGGGCCCGCAGATCATGACCTTAATCTGCGACGAGAAGATTTTTGACTCCCTCCCGGTGAAGAAGGAGGTCAAGGCGCAGGTCAGCGGCATCTACATCGTCGGCTTCAAGGGCGCCCACGGAAAACTTGCCCCCGCCGAGCCCGTGAAGGAGAGCCGTTTCCGCAAATTCGTGAAGAAGCTGCAGGAGAAGGCCGGCGCGACACCGGTAAAGTAACAGGAAAAGCATCACAGGAGAATAAAAAGGCCGTGCGGTATCGGAAGATACCGCACGGTTTTCTGTTGCCTGCCGTAATATGCAGCCGCCCTGTCCGGGGCGGCGTTTTTCCTGTTACCCGGTTTCCCTGCCGGCGGTATGCGTTTCCGCCGCCTTTGCGGTACTCTCCGCCTTGATCATCACCGTGCTGAGCACCGGGTAATCCCCGTCCATGATCAGCCGGTAACGGACCTGGCCGCGGAGGCACCCGTTCATGGTCATCAGCGTGACATGCTCCGTCTCTATTCTCAGCTTCAGCGCGCCGTAGGGCGTCTCATAAAAGGTCTCGTAATCCTCGCCGCGCTCAAAGAGATATTCGGTGCGCACCGCGCCTGTCTTGTAAACCTCGATGCGGTCGGAGCTCAGCAGCACCCGGTTGTCCGTGCCGTCCTTCTCGTTTCTGTAGCGCAGCTCATGAACGCCGCTCTCATGCACCCTGTGCATTCCCTTCGCACAGGTCTTCGTCGTCTCCGTATCTCCCCCGGGAAGCACCTGCTTCCCCACGATGGTCAGCACACAGCTCTCTTCCGACATTTTCCCGTGTTCTCTCTTTTCCTGCCCTCCGTCGTCTGTCTTCCGCAGCCCGCGGCGTGCGGCCGCGGAAACTCTGCTATATTAATTATGCGCCGAATCCTGCGGATCGGCACATAAATTTAATAAATTTGCCGGATAAATTAATATCGTTCGATATCTATCTTTTTTGCGGTAAGAATTCCGTAAGGAATGATCGCATTCGCAAAACTTTTGAACTGCTCCGCCATGTCGCTGACGTAGAAGCGGTACTGCGGCTCGTTTCCGAGTCCCGGCGCCTCCGGTGAGAGCAGTTCTCTCTCCCGCAAAAGGATCTCCAGCTGCCTTGCCGTCTCATAGGCTGGATTGACCAGGGTGACCCCGGCTCCGGCCACCTCCCCGATCACCCCCTGGATGAGCGGGTAATGCGTGCATCCCAGAATCAGTGTGTCGATGTCCTCGTTCATGAGCTCCTCGAGGTAGCGGCGGGCGATCTCCCTCGTGACCGGATCCTGCCACAGGCCCTCCTCCACCAGAGGGACGAAGAGAGGGCAGGCCTTGCCGAGCACCCTGGAATCCGGGTTGAGTTTTCCGATCTCCCTCGGATAGATGCCGCTGGCGATGGTTCCGGCCGTAGCAATGACACCGATGCGCCCGTTGCGCGTCGCCCTCACCGCTGCCGCGGCTCCGGGGACGATCACGCCGATAATCGGCACCGGGCAGTCCCTCTCAAGCGCTTCCAGCGCGTAAGCGCTGGCGGTATTGCAGGCGACGACGATCGCCTTGACGTCCTCTTTCAGAAGGAACCGCATGATCTGTTCGGAGAATCGGGTAACCGTCTCTCCGGACTTGTTTCCGTACGGCACCCTCGCCGTGTCGCCGAAGTAGATGATGCGCTCCTTGGGCATGAGCTTCATGATCTCGCGCATTACCGTCAGTCCGCCCACGCCGGAATCAAAAACTCCGACCGGCCTGTCCGAGGCTTCTGCCGGCGCTTCAAACACCGCGGCATTTGAAGCGTTCACCTCCGCGCTCATGAGCGGTCCCCCGTCTGCAGGCGCTTCAGCATTCCGGCCTCCTGCCTGTCGATATGCGCAATGGCGATCTCCTTCGCAAGCTCCCCGTCGCCGCTCAGGATCGCGTCGCAGATGCCCTTGTGCTCCTCGATGAGCTGGGCGTAGGTTCCCTCGTCCTTGACGTACTCGAAGCGGTACCGGTAGGTCTGGTCGGCCATCTGCCCGATAATCTCCTGCAGCCTGCGGTTTTTGGCCGCCTGCACGATGATATCGTGGAATTTCACGTCCGCCTCGGCGACCTTCGTGTAGTCCCCGTGCTTCGTCGCCTCCTCGAAATCCCTGCAGGCCTTCCGAAGCTGGACCTTTTCCTCCGCGGTGATCCTTCCGCTGGCCAGTTCCACGGAGAGCATATCCAGCGACCTGCGCACTTCAAGAAGATCCCGCATCTCCTTCTCGGAGATCCGGGCAACCTGGGCCCCGCTTCTGGGAATGATGCGGACAAGTCCCTCAAGCTCAAGCTTGCGGATCGCCTCCCGGATCGGCGTGCGGCTCACATCAAGCTCGTTGGCAAGATGGATCTCCATCAGCCGGTCGCCGGGCTTAAGCTCACCCGTGAGGATGCGCTTCCGGAGTTTCTTATATACCGTCTCTCTTAACGGGAGGAACTGATCCTCCTGATCATAATACTCTGCCATTGATTTACCTCTCG
>OMSM01000187.1 GCA_900313745.1 uncultured Lachnospiraceae bacterium | reverse complement strand
GGTTCCGGGGAGGACAGGGTCGATTCCCCCGATGGAGATGTCGATGGGGACGACCTTCTTCCTCTCGATCAGGGGATGGCGGGCCTTGCGGAGATTGATGTAGCGGGTCTCGTTCATCACCGGCCTCGTCGCGTTCATCTCCAGCGCGAGCTGGGCCCTGGCGAAGATGAAGTCGAGGGCGGTCATGTTGGCGGCGTCGTCCTTAAGCTCGGTGAGGTGTGTTCCGGCCTCTGCGGAGAGGGCCGCGAGAATGCGCTCGATCTCCTTCTTCTCCTCGATCTCCAGGGCGCGGATCTGGTTGTTAAGCTCGACGACGGCGGCAGGCTCGATGAAGAGGGTCGACCCGGAGGAGGACTGGTCGTGGACGATGCCGGGGACCTGGGACTTGAACTCCGCCCGGATGGGCAGGCAGTACCGGTCGTCCCGCATGGTGATGACGCTGTCCTGGAGGTAGCCCGCGTGGGAGCCGGACAGCATCTTGCTAAGCTGCGAGTGGATCTTTTCCCCTGTGAGGAGCATCTGCCGCCTTATGCGCTTAAGCTCGGCACTCGCGTCGTCGGCGATCTCCTCCTCGGAGAGGATTGCCCTGCGGATGTCCTGGACAAGGCGGGGGATGGGGTAAAGGCAGTCGAAGAGATCGTAGAGCGAATCCCTCGGGTTCTCGTCCTCATTGCTGTCGTTATGCCCGTATGCCCTCACCCTTGCGACGTTCTCCAGGAAGGAGGCAAGGTGCAGCAGCTCCGGCGGGGTAAGGGAAGCTTCGATGGCGAGCCCCCGGAAGGCGTCGGTGAAATCCCTCGTGGAGCCGAAGTTCACGGAACCCTTGCGGAAGATAAACGCGACGGCGTCCGCCGTCTGGGTCTGCAGGCGCTCGATCTCATCTATGTCGTCCAGGGGGAGAAGCGCACGGCAGAGCTTCCTCCCGGGCTCGGAAGTGGCCCTGGCGGTAAGCATGTCGATGATTTTGTGGTATTCGGTAATGCGTAAAACCCGTTCGTTCATAAATATTCCCGATGGCCCGCAGGGAACGCCCCGCACCGGCGGAACGCACCTTACGGCCTGCTCTTCAATAGTTGAATTCAACCTATTTTATCATAGGAAATGCCGCCGTGCGGGGTTAAGGCACCGGCCGGGATGTGCCGTATGATATAATCTTATAGTTACATGCATTTGTTTAAACGATGTGACAGCCCGAATGTCGGACGGGAGTGGAGAAATTGGCAGACGACGGCAGAGACAGCATCACACGGAGCGGAGAGAGCCCCCGGGATTACTCCGGTTTCGTGAAGGAAGAGATAAAGAAACGGCCGGTGAACCGCAGGCGCCTTGTCCGGCGCCTTTTTACCACCTCGCTTCTGGCAGCGGTCTTCGGAGCCGTGGCCTGTGCGGCCTTCTTCCTCCTGCAGCCGGTGATCAGCAACCTGCTCTACCCGGAGACGCCCCCGCAGAAGGTGATTTTCCCCGAGGAGACCCGGGCGGAGGAGATGTCGCCAAGTGAAATGCTGGCAAGCGACGAGGCCGATGAGCCGGAGAGCTACAGCAGCGATGTTGTGGGAGAGCTTGGCATTTCCGCGATGGAGGCGGCGTCTTCCCTCGCGACGGTGTCGGGACCGGATACCGCCGGTGCGGACAATGCGGAGGAGATCGCGGAGGACGCTGCGGCGGAGACTCCGCCCGCTCCTGCCGGAGAGGAGGTTCCCCCGGAGGTTTCTTTGGAAGAATCCGGGGAGAAGACCGCTTCCGGAAAACTGTACAATGCGCTGCAGAGAGAGGAGAACGTCGCGGACTACGCCGCGATCAATTCCTCACTCCGGACCGTCGTCCGCAGGGTGAATGCTTCACTGACGAGGATTTCCGCCGTGAGCGCGGCGAGAGACTGGCTCTCGGATCCCTATGAGACCTCCGGCCAGCTGCCCGGGATCATTATCGCGGACAACGGGGAGGAGCTGCTGATCCTCACCAGGTTCGCGGCACTGCACGGAGCGATCCGGATCAGCGTGACCTTTGCCGACGGAACGGAGGCGGAAGGTACACTCAAGGCAGGCGACAGGGTATCGGATCTCTGTGTTGTTGCGGTGGACAAGCACCCGCTTTCGAGGGATACGCTGGACTCGGTGAAGGTGGCGGGACTCGGGAGCTCGAACGCGGCGGATCTCCTTGGGATGCCGGTGATCGCCCTCGGTGCGCCGGCCGGGAGCATAGGCTCCGTCATCTACGGCAATGTCACCGGATCAGAGTCCTCCCTGGATATCATGGATGCACACTACCGCCGCATCACTACGGATATCTACTGCAGCGCGGGCGCCCAGGGCGTCCTGGTCAACCTGAGCGGCCAGGTCGTCGGAATCACGGACATGCGGTTCAACACCGAGGACATGCCTTATGTGCTGTCCGCGATGGGAATAACCGAACTAAAGGGACTGATCGAGAAGCTCTCCAACGGGGAGAGGAGAGCCTGCCTCGGGATCCACGGCGTCGACGTCCCGGCAGCAATGGTGCGGGACGGAAGCCTCCCCGCGGGGGCCTTTGTGGTCCGGACGGGGATGAACTCCCCGGCGATGGAAGCCGGGATCATGAGCGGAGATATTATCACGGGAATTACCACTTCCGGCGGGGAAGTGATCTCTGTCACCAGCCTCAGGGACTATGTCGGCACTCTTCTCTCCTGCGCGCCGGGAGATGAGATCGGCATAACCCTGCGCAGGGCAGGTGCTTCCGAAGAATATGCGGAGCTCACCGTCACTGCCGTTCTTGCGGCGGGGGATGAGTTTCTGGAATAAGGACAGAATACAGCGGGCGGGCTTTGGATGCCCGGAATGGAGTAAGGAATGCGGTTTATTGCAGATATGCGCGAGGGGGACAGCGTCGGAGATATCTATCTGGTGAAGCAGAAGCGCTCTCTCACCACCAAGAACGGAAAAGCTTATGAGAGCCTGATCCTTCAGGACAGGACGGGAACCATAGACGCCAAGATCTGGGATCCCGGAAGCCCGGGCATCGGGGAGTTCGACGCACTGGATTACGTGGATATCGTCGGCGACGTCACAAGTTTTCAGGGGAACCGCCAGCTCAACGTGAAGCGTGCGAGGCGCTGCCGTGACGGCGAGTACGATCCCGCCAACTATGTGCCGGCGACGGAGAAGGACGCGAAGGAGCTCTACGCTCAGCTCATCCGCTATGTGAACGACGTGGTGAAGGAGCCTCATCTCCAGCGGCTGCTGCAGATGTTCTTCGTCGAGGACCAGGATTTCATCCGCGCGTTCCGGATTTCCTCCGCGGCCAAGGCGATCCACCACGGATTCGTGGG
>OMSM01000168.1 GCA_900313745.1 uncultured Lachnospiraceae bacterium | reverse complement strand
GTGTGTCAGGTACATCCTGCTTATCGTGTCCGCAAGCTCCGGGCTGATCCCGTACTTCTTCGCGATCTTCTCACTGCTCCTGCCCTTGTCGATGTCCGCCGTGACCTTCTCCACCAGTCCCCGGGCATCCCTGGCCAGGATCTCTTTATCCCTCTCCTGCTGGTCCGGGTTCTCCGCGGGTCTGTGGGGAATATCGATTTTCTCTGCTCTCAGGTCCCCGTCCGGGCTCACATGCACCAGCGCGAGCGTGATCGCCTGGTTGAAGCGCCTCGGGCCGCAGCTTCCGGGATTGAGATACAGCACCCCGTCCTTTGCCGCCTCCTCATACCGGTGAGAGTGGCCGAAGATCACAAGTTTTGCCCCGTCCAAGTCCTCCGGGATCTCCTTCTTCTTGTGAACCATGAAGACCTGCACGCCGCAGACCGCGGCACTCAGCGTATACGGGATATGCTCCGCCCATTCCTTGTCGTTGTTGCCCCGCACCACATAAACCGGCGCGATCCGGCCGAGTTCGTCCAGGATCTCCTGCCGGTTGATGTCGCCGCCGTGAAGGATCGCGTCGCAGCCCTTGAGCCGCTCCGTCACCTCCGGCCGGAGCAGTCCGTGCGTGTCGGAAAGAACACCGATGCAGTACCCCTTGTTCATATGCAAAACACCTCTGTGTAGACCCTCTTTCCATCCTTCATCTCGGATTTCATGAGGGAAATGCTCTTCACCATCATCTCGTTCTTCGGCGGCTTCACCGTTTTCCGGCTGCCGGAAGCTTTCCGGATAATCGTGATGTGCGGGACAAATTTCTTCTGATCATACGCGATTCCCGCACCATCCAGCGCCTCGCGGATACTTCGGGCAATACCGGAAAGCCCCTGATTTCCCTTGGCCCCGATCCAGAGGAGATCACCAAAACTTCCCATCTCTGAAAGGGACAGCCTGAAGGGCTTCCAGTTAATTTCCGACAGCGCTGCCTTGATTTCATCGAGCTGTGAAGTCTCCCCGATAAAAGCAAGTGTCAGATGGAGGTTATCCGTTGGGGTATAACTTCCTCTGACACCCGCCTTCTTCAGCTCGTGCATGGTTCCCGTAAGTTCTTTTCTCAATTCTTCCGACAAGCGGATCGCAACGAACAGTCTCATACCCAGCCTCATTGATTGCCTCCCACATCTCATCATCCGCGCCGGATTTGCGGGCTTTTTCGTCCTGCGGGGGAGCATCAATCCCGCAAAATTTACTCACTCCGCCCTCGAAATCGGCAAGCACACCGTCCATATCAAAGTAAATCTTTTCAACAATAATACTTTCCAAATGCCCCTCCTTTATCCCTATACGCGTCTGGCCAGAAGATTGATCCATCGCTCACTCCCCCTGCCCGGACGTACATCCTGCGTGATCCAGGTCTCGACTATCTTCAATGAGGGAAAACTCTTCCAGAACTCATTCAGCGATTCTTCCGTAAAGTCCGTAAAGTAACGGCCTTTCCGAACGCCCTCGAAAGTGCCGTATTTGAAGGAAGTGTACAGAACTCCGTCCGGTTTCAGTGCCTCGGCGATTCTCCGCAGAACCTCCGATAAATCCGCTTTCTCCAGATGGAGTATCGACGAGCATGCCCATATCCCGTCGTAAGTGTTCTTCGCGTCCAGCTCCTGAAACAGCATCTGCCTTACCCTGATCCCGGTGTATTCCGAAGCGATCCTGCACAATTCGGCGGACCCATCTATTGCCTCGACGGCATATCCGCTCTCCAGAAATGCTTTCGTATCTCTTCCCGAGCCGCAGCCGAAATCAAGAATATGCGCATTTTCCGGCAGGAGATTCAGAAACCTTTGCCTGGTTTCTTCCATGTCCGCCGAGATCGTATTTGAGGTGAATCCCGCTGCATTTTCCTCATAGTACTGCAGTGTTCCGTCAGAATTAACCATCTCTGCTCCCAAGTTTTCCATATCCGACGCGCAGACGATTGCCGCCTGCATCACCGTTCCTTCTGATGTTCCAGAAGCGCTATTACACAAAGAAGCGCTCCCCAATGATAGAACTTGTCGCTGTTCCTGCTGTCGCAGCCCTCACTGGTTATGGCAGAGTAATTCCTTAATGCATACCACTGTATAAAGCCCGGCATTGCGCAGGAGGATCCGGCTTCTGCCGTCTTCCTTCCTTACGGACACCTCTGCCGCTGCAGCCCCATAGAGCATCAGAACCGTGACGTCGTCACCGGCATCCCTGAGTATTAGCTCGATCTCATCCACCGGTTTCACTCGGTCCGCGGCTTCCTCATAACGGTAGTTAAGTATGTGAATATATGCGGCTCCATCCTTGTCGAAACGCTGGATGCCGTGGCATCCATCAGGGATCCGTAGGAATCCTGCATCCCGTTGGCACCGCTCCCCTTGTTCGAATCCCGCCAGAAATAGCT
>OMSM01000057.1 GCA_900313745.1 uncultured Lachnospiraceae bacterium | reverse complement strand
TTCGTGTAAAACTCATTGATGATGTGCGTCCTTACAAGCCTGACGATGCTCTCGTCGAGGAAGGCGGGATCCAGGAATTCGGGCCGGTTCTGCCGGTCCGCTTCGGTTTTCTTTCTTCCGTACTCTTTCTGCATGGCATTCAGGGAGTCAATACTACTTCTGCATTTATGCCCTCCGTTCAGAAAAATCGTAGCAAATTTGACCAGGTGTATCAAGCTCGGCAAGGGAAACCGCCCTGTCAGTCCCGGTGAAGGAGAACCTTCTCCGCGCCGCTCCGGTTGCCCCGCTCCAGATAGGAATGCGGGTGGATCATGTGGTCGTCCGCCGTCGCGTTGAGCGACGACAGGTACCGGTCGCGGTACATGATCCCGCGCTGGACGGCCCCGTACCCGAAGCGCCTGCGGATGTCGTCCGCCGCCCGGTCCGCCGCGAGAAGCTTCTCCCTCCGCTCCGCACTCTGAAACAGCGAGAGCTGCCAGGGATAATCATCCGGCTTCAGGTCCGCGACCCGGACGCCGATGCTCCGGATCGGCCTCTCCCAGTGGTAAACCTCGTGGAACAGCTCCATCGCCGTCTCCTCGATCTCGTGGGAAATATTCGTGGGGACCGCGATCTTCCGCTGCCTCCCGACGCTGAAGAGCTCGTTGTCCCTGACGTAGATCTCGATCACGTCCCCGACGAAGCCGTTGTCACGGCAGCGCTTCGCCACGCTCTCCGAGAGCAGGTACAGGACGAGTTTTACATCCTCGTCGTTCTCCAGATCCCTCGGCGTCGTCGTGCTGTTGCCGATGCTCTTTACCGGCGCTTCCGTGTGCTCCAGGCTCACCGGCGTCTGGTCCAGTCCCCTGGCGAACACGGAGAGCATAAGCCCGACCTTCCCGAAGATCCGGTGCAGTATTTCCGGATCCGTCTCCGCCAGCTCCCCTATCGTCGTTATGCCGAGGTTATATAACTTCCGCTTCGTCGCCCTGCCGACGTAGAGCAGATCCTCCGCAGGTATCTTCCAGACGATGTCCTTATAATTCTCCCGGGAAAACTCCGTGATCGCGTCCGGCTTCTTATAATCACTGCCGAGCTTCGCGTAGATCTTGTTCCAGGAAACGCCGATGCTCACGGTGATCCCGATCTCCTTCTTGATCCGGGCGCTGATCTCCCGCGCGATCCGCATGCCGTCCCCCTTTATCCCGCAGCTCGCCGTCGTGTCCAGCCAGGCCTCGTCCAGGCCGAAGGGCTCGATGAGGTCCGTGTACTCCCCGTAAATCTCCCGGATCATCCGGGAGAACTTGATGTACAGGTCCATCCGCGGCGGAACGAACGTGATGTCCGGGCAGGCCTGCCTCGCCTGCCACAGGGCCATCCCGGTCTTCACCCCGCGCTTCTTCGCAATATAGTTCGCCGTCAGGATGATGCCGTGCCGGGCCTCCGGGTCCCCGCCGACCGCCATGGGGATAGTCCAGAGGCGCGGCTGGTGGAGCATCTCCACCGAGGCGTAGAAGCAGTTGCAGTCACTGTGAAGTATTATTCTGTCCATAGCTGTCTCTCCGGCCGCGCAGCCGCATCCGCTGCTGTTCAGGCCCTTGCTGAGAGTAGCAGGCGACCCGCTTATCCGGTGTTTCCGGGGACGCTCGACGGGTGACGTCAGGCGCGCGAAGCGCACCTGACCAGTCGGTCGGTGCATGCTGATTCGCCTTCGGCGAAGCACCTCCCTCGCTCTGACTCTCCGCGCAAATGGTGATTGACAGGTGTAACTTCCGGATGTTATGCTTAACCGGAAGTTACCTCTGTGAGCCGATTATAGCAGGCTCCGGAAGTTTGTCAACGGCTAACCGGAAGCGTGGACAGATATTTACCACCTGCGGCGGTGTGCAGGCACTGCTGCTGTACGAACGGCTCCCCGCAGGCGGATAATATTATTCGGACGCATACTGTGCGGACAGAAGAAAGGCGTAAGATATGACCTTCGGCGACAAGTTAAGGGAAACCCGGATCGCGCTCAATCTCTCCCAGGCGGAGCTCTCGCAGCTGACCGGCCTGTCGGAGCGCTCCCTCTACACCTATGAGCAGCTGAATATACGCCCCCGGAACAGCAACCTGAAGAAGCTGGCCCAGGCGCTGAACGTCTCCCCCGATTACCTTCTGGACGACGGGGAGGAGGATCCGCAGAAGTTCTTTGACAGCGCGAAGATGATCGACGACGTGAAGAAGGAATTCGGGACGAAGGGCGCGCGAGAGGCGCACGACGTCCTGGAGCGGGCGGGTGCTCTTCTTGCCGGCGGCGAGCTGGACGAGGACGCGAAGGACGCGTTCTTCCAGTCCCTGATGGAGGTCTATCTCGATTCCAAGAAGAACGCGCGGGAGAAGTACACCCCCAAAAGGCAGCGCGTCGCGAGGAGCAGAAGGAACAAGGCGGACGGGGAATAAGTTTTGACCGGAGAATCCGCGG
>OMSM01000244.1 GCA_900313745.1 uncultured Lachnospiraceae bacterium | reverse complement strand
TTTGCCCAGTCTCCCGCGGACTCCCAGACCGTGGGGGAATATGAGTTTTTCAAGATATTTGACGAGCAGGTGCTGGAGTATGTCCTGGTGGTGAAGGGCGGGGGCGACAGCGCCCTTGTCGTCGGCAAGATGGCGGCCTTCCAGATCCAGGGCCTGATCGGCGCGCTCAAGGAGCGCTATGACAGGGACAGCTTCATCAAGAATCTGCTTCTGGACAACCTCCTTCTTGTGGACATCTACGGACGGGCAAAGAAGCTGCATATCCCCGCCGCCGCGCAGCGCGTGGTCATTATCATAGAGACGGGCCAGGACCGGGACCAGAACATCCTGGAGTCCATGCAGCAGATGATCGGCGCGGGGAGCGCGGATTTCGTCACTGCCGTGGATGAGACCTCCGTCGTGGTGGTCAAGGACTTAAGCGACGGCGACCGCCCGAAGGACGTCGCGAAGGCGGCCTCCCAGATCGAGAGCTTCCTCACGCACAGCGGGATGGACAAGCCGCATATCGCCTACGGTACGGTTGTCAGCGAGATCAAGGACGTCAGCCGCTCCTACAAGGAAGCGAAGATGGCGATGGACGTGGGAAGGATATTCTTCGAGGAGATGAATGTCGTCGCCTACAACCAGCTGGGCATCGGAAGGCTGATCTACCAGCTGCCCATCCCGCTCTGCAAGATGTTCATCCGCGAGATCTTCTCCGGAAGAGGTCCGGAGGAATTCGATGAAGAGACGCTCATGACCATCAACAAGTTCTTTGAGAACAACCTGAACGTCTCGGAGACATCAAGGCAGCTTTTTATCCACAGAAATACCCTCGTGTACCGCCTGGACAAGCTCATGAAGAGCACCGGCCTCGATCTGCGCGTTTTTGACGACGCCATTACGTTCAAGATCGCGCTGATGGTGGTCAAGTACATGGCCTACATGGAGAAAATGGACACGTTTGACTATTGATCCGGCCTTTATCAGTTCGGAGGACCGGGAATAAAACTTAACGGCAGCGGCCTTAAGCCGCGCCGCGGGAAGAGTACATGGCTAAGCGCAAGGCAAAAAAATACGGCATGCCCGAGGGCAATGTCATTACAATGAAGAACGTCTACAAGTCCTATGCCAAGGGGGCTCCCGCGCTGAACGGCATCTCGCTCAAGGTAAAGCCCGGCGAGTTCGTGTTCATCGTGGGCGATTCCGGCTCGGGCAAATCCACGCTGATCAAGCTCCTCTTAAGGGAGCTTACGCCCACCAAGGGAAGCATCAACGTCCTGGGCTATGATCTTGTGACGCTGCCGAACCGCAAGATTCCGAAGTTCCGCAGGAACCTTGGCATCGTCTTCCAGGATTTCCGCCTGCTAAAGGACAGAAATATCTACGAAAACGTGGCCTTCGCCCAGAGAATTATCCAGGTGCCCTCGTCCGTCATCAAGAGGAGCGTCCCGGCTATCCTCGGGACGATGGGGCTTGCGGACAAGTACAAGAACAAGCCCTCGCAGCTCTCCGGAGGCGAGCAGCAGCGCGTCGCCCTGGCAAGGGCCCTGATCAACGAGCCTCTTATCCTGCTCGCGGATGAGCCTACCGGCAACCTGGATCCCCACAACTCCTGGGAAATCATGCAGCTGCTTGAGGATGTCAACCGCCAGGGAACGACGGTCGTGGTCGTCACGCATAACCGGGAGATTGTGAACGCGATGCACAAGCGCGTCATCACGATGAAGAAAGGCCGCATCATCAGCGACGAGATCGGCGGGTACACCCCGGAGGAAAACGGTCCTTTTGAAGAGCCCGAAGCCGTGCCGGCAGGCGAAGAAGGATACAGCACCGCCGAGATGGACGGCGCTTATCAGGAAGAGGACTACAACGAGGACTATGGCGCCGGCGAGTACAATGGTCAGGATGACGCTGCCGACAGTGAAGAGGACGCCCAGAAGAAAACTCTCCGGGAGCGGTTTACCGAGCACTTCACCGGGGAGATGGACGCGCTCGCGGAGCATTACACCGAGGAGTATACCGACGACTTCGACACCGAGGGCGTCCCTGAGCAGATGATGGCCGACATTGCCCGGATGGAGCAGGACGCCACCGACTTCATGGACGACGACTTCAGCCTCACTGACGAGCTTACCTTAGGCGAGAGCGAGAACCGTTAACCGCCGCCAGGCTTAGGAACGGTTCTCCTTAAGGAGAACCGACAGGGTAGAATATGGGAATCAGTTCTTTACTTTATACAATCGGACAGGGCTTCCGCAACATCCGCCGCAACAGTCTCTTCACGCTGGCGTCCATGGCTACAATAGCCTCCTGCCTCTTTCTTTTCGGACTGTTCTACGCGATCATACTGAATTTCCAGCACATCGTGCAGGCAGCGGAGGAGAACGTCTCCGTTACGGTATTCTTCAATGAAGGCGTCACCGAGGAGGAGATGCTCCAGCTGAAGATCGCCATCGAGGAGCGCGATGAGGTGAAGGAAGTCAACTACACCTCCGCCGAGGCCGCATGGGAGAGCTTCAAGGAGTATCTCGGCGACGGCGCGGACACCTTTACGGAGAACCCTCTCGAGAACTGCGCGAGCCTGGAGATCTTCGTCAGCGACGTCTCAAGGCAGTCTGACCTTGTCTCATACCTCCAGAATCTCGAAGCCGTCCGGTCGGTCAACTACTCGGAGATCACTGCGACGACACTCTCCGGATTCAACCGGCTTGCCGCCTACATCTACATCGGCATCGTCGTCATCCTTCTTGCCGTTTCCGTCTTCCTTATCAGCAATACCGTCACCATCGGCATCGCGGTCCGCAAGGAGGAGATCAGCATTATGAAATACATCGGTGCGACGGATTTCTTCGTGCGCGCGCCGTTTGTCGTAGAAGGTATTATCATCGGACTGCTCGGCTCCATCATCCCGGTTTTCGCGATCAATTACATCTATCAGAAGGCAGTCGAATACATCACATCCCGCTTCTCGATCCTGACGCAGATCATGAGTTTCCTTCCTGCGCAGACTGTCACGAGGAACCTTGCGGTTATCTCCATAGCGCTGGGTGTCGGCATCGGCTTTTTCGGCAGTCTGATCACGGTGAGGAGACATATACGTGTCTAGTGCTTTCCGACCGAAACTGAATATCCGCGCTTCGCACCAGAAGGGCGCCTCCGGAAGAGGCGCCGGGAGGCGGCGGCATGCTCTTACAGGCGTGCTGCTGTCCCTGGCGCTGCTCTTTAGTTTTGCCCGGCCGTTCACGGCGGACGCCGCGACGGTGACGGAGGAGAGCATCCGCGAGAAGGAGCAGCAGATCGAGAACGCCAA
>OMSM01000420.1 GCA_900313745.1 uncultured Lachnospiraceae bacterium | reverse complement strand
CCGGCTCCGAAGAACACGGGCGGAAGCTCGCCGTCCTCCTCCTCTTCTTCGGGAAGCTCCACCTATCACAGCTCGTACACCGGTTCCTCGGGCAAAACTCATTCCGGTTCCGGAAGGAAGTTCTGATTATCGGACAGGGCTATGCATAAGATAATTCTTGTTCCTCTCGACGAGAGGCCTTGCAACTACGATTTTCCCGTGCTCATGACGGAGAGTCCGGACTACGTCGTCGTGCGGCCGCCGAAAGTCCTTATGGGGCAGAGAAAAACTCCCGGCGATCCGGCAAAGATCCTGGAGTGGACGGTAGAGAATGCAAAGGACGCGGAGGCCGCCGTGCTCTCCGTGGATACGCTTCTGTATTCCGGCATCGTTCCCTCCAGGCTGCATCATGATGCGGCGGAGGTACTGAAGGGCCGCCTGGAGGCAGTGCGGGCCATAAAGGAGGCAAATCCGGGAATCGTGATCTATGCCTTCAGCCTGATCATGAGAAACCCCTCCTACTCCAGCGCGGAGGAGGAGCCGGATTATTATGGGGATTTCGGGCTGGAGATCCACCGGTACGGGGTGATCAGCCACAAACTCGAGCTTGGGATCGCCGGGGACGGGGAGAGAGAGGAGCTGGAGGAAATCCGCCGAAGGCTTCCTCCCGAATATCTAAAGGATTATCTGGACCGGAGAGCCGTCAACGTGGAGATCAACAAGGAGGCTGTACGCCTCACCGCGGACGGAACCTTTGATTTCCTTGTATTTCCGCAGGACGACTCCTCGCCGTACGGATTTACGGCGAAGGACCAGCAGGCAGTGCGCGAGGCGATCCGGGATTTCCGCGTAAACACCAGGGCATATATGTACCCGGACGCGGACGGCGTAGGCTGTGCCCTCCTTGCGCGGGCAATGAACCGCATCGAGGGCAGAATGCCGCTGGTGTACGTGAAATTTGCCAGCGTCCTCTCGCCGCAGGTAATTCCGCTCTACGAGGACAGGCCAATCGGGGAGTCCGTGAAATACCAGATCCTGACCGCGGGCGGCCTTCCTGTGGACAGCCTTTCCGACGCGGATCTGGTCATGCTGGTCAACATGCCCTCGGGAGGAATGAAGGAGGCGGCTGCGGCCGACGGGCCGGTCAAGGCTCCGGAGTACGGTGCGTTCCGCACCCTGCCCGAGCTGATGGCTCAGGCGGACTACGCGCTTCACAGGCTTGGGAAGAGCGTCATCATTGCGGATGTCGCCTATGCCAACGGCGGAGACGAGCTCCTTCTCGAGATGCTTAAGGAACAGGGGATACAGTGGGAGATATCCTCCTACGCCGGCTGGAATACCGCCGCCAATTCCTTCGGCACTTGCATCGCCGCGGCGATGATCCGCCAGATCACCGGGCCGACGAAAGCTCTGGAGGACTTTCTCGCGCTCCGCTATGTGGAGGACGTGGGATACTGTGCCAGGGTGCGGGGGTATGTTGCCGGCCGCGGCCTTGCCGCGCCGGGGACCGAGGAGGGGCATACGGACGGGGAGTACGGCAGCACAGCGCAGCTGATCCGGAAGCTTCTTCAGGAGTATGCGGACCGGAAGATCTCCGACGAAGCACACCGCGTCGTTATCGACAGCCTGAGGCTTCCCTGGAACCGTCTCTTCGAGGTGGGGCTTAAAGTCCACGTAGAACACCCTGCGGAGGGGGGATAATGGAAATGCCGGTTTCAGAAAATGGGCATTTCCCGGGGATACCGGTTTTTTAATCTGCGGCAGAAGCCGCAGCGCATCGAATTATGGTCGTCCTTTTCTGTTGACACCCGACAGAAAAGGACGACTTTTTGTCTTATTGCTCAAATACTATTGACGCTGTTTCCCGGCGCGGCGTATCATATCAATACGCTGAGCGGCAGGTATTAAGCCGCCGGCCATGTCAGAGGGGATTTCCCCGTCCGGTCGATTCTGACCGAGATTTTCCACTTTACTGTACGGATTATTCGGGACGTCACGGCGGTGCGTTTCGATGGTGTTTTCCATACCGCCGCCTGTTCTTTGAGGATAGCCGCAGGATATCTCCGGCAGTCCGTCAGGGGTTTGCCTTTATTGCGAAATGACCGGCATATCTGCCGGCGAACTTCCGCCGGGCTGTCTCCGGCTTCTATGAGATCAGTTCTGTCGTTCTGATGACTGGGAGGTTATTGATGAACAAAAGCCGTTTACTGTTTTGGTTTGCAGCATTTCTTCTGGCGGCAGCCGTCGTTTTCGGGCGGGGTGTGCCTCTT
>OMSM01000178.1 GCA_900313745.1 uncultured Lachnospiraceae bacterium | reverse complement strand
TCAAACAATATTGGCCGGAATCAGATCCGCAGTCAGAATGAAAACTCCAGAATGTCGAGTTTTCCCCTTCCCGCATAACATAAATATAAAGGATGTACTCCCTCACAGGGACTAAGGGGGACTGTGTACGGCTTCCAGTCTCCTGATGGGGTTACCGCGATCTCTGCGAGATTTCCGCCCTTCGGATCTGTCCGGACGAACAGACGCCCTCTCGCGGGGCCGCGTACGACGACTGTGATTTTCCCAGCCCCGGTAAGGTCAAAGTACTTAAATCCCGCGACCAGGCCATCCTTCCCGTTGGCGATATACGACCTCGGCGGCTGTCCCCCGCTCTCCGGGGAGTAGTCCGGACCGTCCTGGGTGATGTAGGGATGGCGGCCCATCATGGCCATGGGATGCGAATAGGTCGGCGTCACCTTGCCGTAGAGATTGCAGGCGATGCCTGCGGAGTAGCTTCCTTCCGCCCGGAGAGGACCTCCGTTCAGGCCGCAGGAGGTAAGCTCTGCCTGCGGAATACTGCCGTCCGGAAGTATTGTAACTTCCTCCGCGCACCCCTGGCGGCTTGAGATACTGCGGTTGGTCTCCCGGTGATAGAAAACGTAATACTTCCCGTTGATGCACTCGAGCCCGCCATGGTTATTGCCGAAGCAGTTGAGGGGCTTCCCGCCCTTTCCGGGAAAGAGGTCACAGTTGGATACGACCACGCCGCCATATCGGAAACCGCTGTCCGGGCAGTCGCTGACGGCATAGCACAGCTCGTGATTTGTGACGGAGGAATAGATAAGATAATAGCGTCCGCCGATTTTCCGGATCGAGCTTGCTTCAAAGAACTCATGTCCCTCAAAGCCGGTCCCCACGGACTCTCCCAGAATCGGAAGCAGCTTCTTCGGCCCTGTCTTCAGCGTGATCATATCGTCACGCAGAGTCATGACGACCGATGCCTTCGGCTCTTTTCCGATCTCCCTTTTCGTCCGCGGTCCGTTGCCCGAATAGAGATAGAGTTCCCCGTCCCCGTCCATGAATACACCGGGGTCAAAGGCAATGGTGTCCCCGGGACGCTCGCCGAGGATGCCTCCATTCTCATCCTTCACGAGGCCGTAGAATTCATAGTGTCCGGCCGGGGTGCCGCAGACTGCGACTCCGATGGATCTGATTTTGTCATCAGGACAGTAATAGAGGTAATAGCGCCCGTCCTTCCCCCGCACCACGTCCGGGGCCCAGAGCTCGTGTCCGCCGTCTGCCATGCGGGGATCCTGTTTCTTCTCATAGATCACGCCCTCATAGCGCCAGTCCGTCAGGTCGGCGGCAGGCGCGGACCAGCAGACATAGTCGTTCAGGCAGAACTTTTTTCCGTTGAAAGCGTCATGACTTCCGTAAATATATACGCGGTCCCCGAACACATGGGGTTCTCCGTCCGGTACATATTCCCACAGAGGAAGATAAGGATTTAAAGCTTGCTTCATGAAATCACATTCCTTCTATCTGCAAAGCGCTTCCGCCATATGCAGCACTCTGGACGCGTTGATTTCCAGCTGCCTGCGCGTAACGGAGCCGTTTTCCAGTCCGGCCTTTATGCTGTCGTAATCACGCCCGGAGCCCGGCATGAACAGGTCTCCTCCCGCCATGCAGACATGAGAAGCGTCGGAAACCGGATGTGCGCAGTCCCGCTCGTTCTCATACCCCGCAGTGATCCAGTCCGTCATGACAATGCCCTTAAAGCCGAACTCCTTCCGGAGTACGTCCCCGATGAGGTCTTTCCGCTCGTTGGTGTGCAGGCCGTTCACCAGGTTGTAGGAGGTCATCACCGCCCTCGGCTGTGCCATCCTGACCGCGATGCCGAAGCCTTTCAGGTAAATCTCCCTGGCCGCCCGCTCGCTTACTTTGGAATTGTTCTGCGTGCGGTTGCGCTCCTGGTTATTGAAGGCATAGTGCTTGATGGTGGTGCCCGCATGGGGATGCTGCTGCACGCCCTTTGTAACCGCCCCGGCAAAGATGCCGCTTACGAGAGGATCCTCACTGAAATACTCGAAGTTCCTTCCGCACCGGAC
>OMSM01000226.1 GCA_900313745.1 uncultured Lachnospiraceae bacterium | reverse complement strand
GCGCCGAAGCTTAATTTCACCTGCATGGAGAGCTTCTTCCCGAGCCTGTACTTCTCCGCGGGAAGCGGCCCGCAGGAGTTGGAGCCGATTCCGCTCTGTCTCTCGTCGATGCAGAGCACGGTGTACCCGCTCTTCTCGAGCTCGAAGTTGTGCATCTTTTCCGTCAGTTCCTCCTGGGTATAATGGGAGGCGTTGAAGGAGAAACTTCCGCCGTCGTCCGGGCTTCCCGCACCGGTGGCCGTGACCGTGATCACTCCGCCCTTTGTGCTCTCGAGCACAAGCTCCTCACAGCCGTAGTGGCTTCCGTTCTCCTGGGGCTTGATGTAGTCCTCATGCTCCGCGCTGACCGTGGACTCGAAGCGGTCCAGCCTCGAGGATCTTCTCTTGTCGATATAGCTCTCGTTCGGGCCGTAGCCGTAGTAGGAGAGATCCTCAAAACTCTCGTCCAGGAACATGCGCACGCCGAAGCGGGGAAGATACGGAAGCGCGGGAGCCCTGTCGGCCTTCAGCGCGATCTCCAGCTCACCGCAGGGGCTGATGGTGTACTGCGCCTTCACGCGGACGATGGGCTGCATGCTGACTGCGACGATGGCGAAGTCCGCGGTCAGTACCGCGTTTCCTCCCTTTATCTCCGCGCCTGCCTCGTACACGCGGCAGCAGGTCTCGTGGTAGTGCATCATCTCCCACTCGCGGCGGATGTTCCGGTCGTTGTCCGTAGGCGCGCGCCAGATGTTCATGGAGAGAGGCTTCGCGAGATAGGAGATGTTGTCCTTCACAATGTCCGTGAACTGCGCCTTCCTGGTGTCATAGACGAAGCGGAAGTTTTTGCCAGTGACCGTGATGAACTCGCTGTCCGCAGTGATTTCCGGGGCTGCCTTCTCCGGGGATTCCGCCGCCATTAAGCCCGCTGCCGCCGCGGCACCCGCACCCTTCACGGGGATAAGTGCCTGGTCAAAACCCATGATCTCCGGCATGAAGTCCTCGCGGTCCGGGTCAATGTTGCGGTAGCGGAAGATCACCGACACACGGGGCTCCGCGGGAATCGCTTCCTCAATCTCAAGCTTCACGCGGCCGTGGGGCTTCACCTCGGACTCAAAGCTTCCGGTGAAAAGAATCTCACCGTCCCTCTTCACCTCGTAGTCAATCGCGACATGGTCCTTAAGGTCCGTGAAATCCAGTTCATTCTTGAAGGTAAACTCCCGGCCCTTCACCGAGACAAGGCGCACGGGGCGGAGCACGTTCTTTAATTCCTTCAGTCCGTTATGCGGCGTCCTGTCGGGATACACCAGTCCGTCCATGCAGAAATTGGCGTCGTTCAGGGTGTCGCCCCAGTCGCCGCCGTAGAAGAACTTGTCCCTTCCGTCCGGCGTGGTTCCCATGTAAATGCTGTGATCGCACCACTCCCAGACGAACGCACCGACGAGGCAGTCGTGGCTGTAGATGGTCTGCCAGTAGTCCTCGGCGTCTCCGGGGCCGTTGCCCATCGCGTGAGTGTACTCGCAGAGGATCATCGGCTTGTCGCCCTCCTTCGCGTACTCCTCCATCTCGTCGACGGTGGGATACATGCGGGAATACATGTCGAGGGCATCGTAGTCGAACTTCCCGTCCGGACGGTCGTAGTGCTTCGTCGCGAAGAGCGGAGTATTCTCCTCTTCAAACAGCTCGGGCTTATAAGTTTTGCCGTGAAGCGCCCCCTCGTAATGGACGAGCCTGGAGCTGTCGCGGTCCTTGATCCAGTGGGAGGCGCGCTCGAAGTTGCCGCCGTATCCGGCCTCATTGCCCATGGACCAGATCATGACCGAGGCTGCATTCTTGTCGCGCTCGACATTGGACTCGATGCGGTCGAGGATAGGCTTGTACCAGTCGGGATCGTCCGCAAGCAGGGAATAGGACTCCTCCCCGTTCCTGCCTCCGGCCATGGTCACGGTGCCGTGGATCTCCACGTCGCTCTCGTCGATGACGTACATGCCGTACTGATCGCACATCTCGAGGAACAGCGGGGAATTCGGGTAGTGGCTGGTCCGGATCGCGTTGAAGTTGTGAGCCTTCATCATGGTGATGTCTTCCACCATCTCCTCGATTGTGACGGCGTAGCCGTTGAACGGGCTGGAGTCGTGGCGGTTGACGCCCTTGAACTTGATCCTCTGGCCGTTGATGAGGATTGCGCGGTCCTTCACCTCGATCTTTCGAAGACCGATCAGCTTCTCGATGACCTCGCCCTTCGTCTCGATGACAAGCCTGTAGAGATAGGGATCCTCCGCGCTCCAGAGATGGGGTGCCTTCACCTTGAGCACCGGGTTCTTCCCCTCCGCGGCGTCCACGATCTCCTCGCCGTCATAGAGGGAGACGACAGGCCTCACATTGCCCTTTGTCTTCAGCTCCACCGTGATCTCCGCGGAGCGGAAGCCGGTGGTGAAGCTCTCGTGCACGAAGAAATCCTCGACCCTGCTCTTCGGGCGGAAGAGGATGTACACGTCGCGGAAAATACCGCTCATTCTCAGCTTGTCCTGATCCTCCAGATAGGAGCCGTCGCTCCACTTGTAGACCAGCACCGCGAGGCGGTTTACGCCGGCGCGGACGAGTTTTGTGATATCAAACTCGCTCATGTTGTGGGAGGCCTGCGCGTAGCCCGCGAACTCCCCGTTCACGAAGACATAGTGGCAGGAATCCACACCCTCGAAGACGAGGTGCTTCTCGAAGTCGTCGTCCTCCAGCTCGAAGTCCGTGAGATAAAGCCCGCAGGGGTTATCCTCGGGGACGAATGGCGGATCGTAGGGGAAGGGATAGCGGACGTTGGTGTAATTGTGCCTGTCGTGGCCGAAATTCTGCCACACGGAGGGAACGGGGATGCTCTCGAAGCCCTCCTCATCCGCCGTGAAATCGGGAGCGAGGAAGTCCTCGTCAAAGTCGAGATCATTCTCGAAATAGCGGAAGGTCCAGTCCTCCCCGCTTAAGAACAGCGCCCGGTCGGAGCACTCCCTGGGGAGCTCGGTGAGCCCCGCCGCAGAGGCGGGGATGTAGTAGGAGCGCTTCGCGCGGGTGTTCACGCGGAGGGTCTCCAGGTTTTCGTGGTATCTGGGCAGAGCCATGGTGTACCTCCTGATGTTTGCAGCTGTTGTTATATCAATACAAGGTTTGCGCGCCGAACGCTGCAACCTCTTTATTATCTACATTAACCCAATCTGTTACTCCCACATTCCGGAGACGAAATACATCAGCGCGCCCCAGGTGTAGATGGAGAAGAAATTGCCGTAGGGATCCCTGCCGTTCCTCAGGATCTCCCGGGCTTCATCCCTTGTAAGGAGCGAGAAGCCGTCGAAGCACTCGGAGCCCTGGCCGTGGGTCTGGGAGAGCGAAGAGAGATCAGGCAGGTTTACCACCGCGCAGACAAAGGCGTTGCACTCGTCCGTCATTCCCGGGGAGCTGAAGAGCACAGGGCTGATGACATGGAGTGAGTCCTTCTCCCCGAAGCGGATTCCCGTCTCCTCGAAGAGCTCGCGCACCGCCGTCTGCCTTATGGGATCATCCGAGTTTTTGTCCTCCGGATCCATGAGGCCGGCGGGAGGGCTTAAGAGGAACCGTCCCGTCGGATAGCGGTACTCGTAGAAGAGCAGAAGCCTCGGCTCCTCATCCGGGGTTTTCACGATCACGGTCATGGTCACCGCGTCCGCGGTCATCGCCTTAAACTCCTCGTCGGTGAGCGTCGCCGTGATCTCGCCCAGCTTGTGCCTCGTGGCGTCGTAGTAGTGCCGCCCCTCGGCATACTGCAGATCCGCCACGTTTAAGAAGGGCGTCTCCAGCAGAGGTTTGACGCATTCCTTTGTAATTACAGGTTTTTCGATCATTATCCTTTACTCCGTAAGCTTCTGTACAGAAGGAATCCCGAAAGGTTCTGCCGGCGTCCCCGGGGAGCACCGGACAGGCAGTGCCTGACCCGGAGGTGCCGGAGAACCGTCCCCTGGCACCTTACTGTGCAATACTGCTGAACACAATGTTGTGCAGCTTCCTTGTCATCTCGCCCGTCCCGTAGTCCTTCTTCTGGGTCATCATGACGAAGAAGGAATCCGTGGAGGGATCCACCGTGAGGTAGGTGCCCAGCCATCCGTCCCAGCCGAACTCACCCCTGCTCCCGATGATCGCGGCCCTCGCGGGATCGTTCATCACACGGTTGAAATTGCCGTAGCTGTGTCCCGGCAGGCCGAAGGACTCGTGATAAGCCTTCTCCTGCTCCGGCGTCAGGTGGTGGTCCCGCATGAAGCGGAGCGTCCCGGGGCGGAGCAGCTCGCTGCCGTCCGGTGCCCTTCCGTCGAGGAGCATGCGGCAGAGTTTTGCCGTGTCGTCGATCGTGGAGAACAGCCCCGCGCCTCCGGACTCGAAGGCGTTCGGCCCGCCGTCGTTGCGGATGCCGAGGTGATTCCCCGTGAAGAGCTTCAGGGC
>OMSM01000462.1 GCA_900313745.1 uncultured Lachnospiraceae bacterium | reverse complement strand
CAAGGAAGTTGACCATCTGGTTGCAGAGGGTGGACAGATGGTTCGCGGGGGAGGAGGTGATCTTGCCGGGGACTCCGCCGAGTCCCTCCTGGATCAGCTGCTTAAGGCTCCAGCCTGCGCAGTAGCCGGTCAGCATGGACAGGTCGTGGAGATGGATCGCTGCGCTGCGGTGCGCCTCTGCGATCTCGTCGTCATAGACCTCGCTCAGCCAGTAATTCGCCGTGATTGCGCCGGAGTTGGACAGGATCAGTCCGCCGACGGAATAGGTGACGGTGGAGTTTTCCTTCACGCGCCAGTCGTTGATCTTCAGATAGTCGTCGACGAGGTCCTTGTAGTTTAACAGGGCGGAGTTGACGTTGCGGACCTTCTCGCGCTGTTTCCTGTAGAGGATGTAGGCCTTGGCCACGTCCGCGTAGCCGGACTCGGACAGCACCTTCTCCACGCTGTCCTGGATCTCCTCGACCGTAACCTTGCCGTCTGCGATTTTGCTCTCGAAATCAGATGTGACATGAAGAGCAAGCAGCTCGATCACACTGGGATGGTACTGCTTGCCGAGCGCTTCGAATGCCTTGGTAATGGCTGCGCTGATCTTTCCGATGGAAAAGTCGACGACCTTGCCGTCTCTCTTAATAACCTGATACATAATATCCCCCTTGGCAAAAACGGGCCACGGCGCTGCCCGAAATGAAGCCCCTTCTTCTGTTGAAGCTTCCCTCTGTGCGGGACTGCCGCGGCGATCTATTTAGCGAACCGCCGCGGGCGTGGATTTCCCTTAACGGCGAACAAAGCAAATGTACCACCGGGAATACGTATCGTCAATATGTTGTGCCCAATTAAGTACAGGCAACTATATCTTGTGGCTAAATATCTATACACGCCTGCCGGGAGACGGGGGAACAGGCGTCCGGACGGGTACCGCACAGCGCTGCGGCCGGCAAAAAGGTGCCAGAGAACCGTCCCCTGGCACCTATACCTCCACTCCGCGGATTTCCACCGACCCGACGTAGGGCCGCACGATCTCCGCGTATGTCTTCAGCTCCTCCGCCGAGGGCGCGGAGAGCCCGGAGAAGGGCACGGTGTCCCTGTCGGTGAAGCACTGGAGGAAATACCTGGGTGCGCCCTGGATCCACGGTCCGATGGCCCGGAAATCGTCCGCACTGTGCAGTTCCTTCACCACAGTCGTCCTGAGCTCGTAGTCGATGCCGCTGTTCCTTAAGAGCGCCATGCTCCGCTCCACGGGCGCGAGGTCGATGCGGTCGAGCCCCACGGTCGCGGCGTAGCGCTCAGGACTGTTCTTTATGTCCATTGCCGCGTAGCTTATGAGTCCCCCGGACAGAAGAGCCTCCAGCACGTCCGGGAAACATCCGTTGGTGTCGAGTTTTACCGGAAAGCCCATCTCCCTTATCCTGCGGACAAAACTGATGAGATCCCCGGAGAGGCAGGGCTCGCCGCCCGTGATTGCGACGCCGTCCAGAAGCCCTGTGCGCTTCTTAAGGAACGCAAGGAGCTCCTCCTCATCCATGAGCGGCTCCGCCGTGCCGTCCACCAGCTCATAGTTGTGGCAGAAAGGACAGCGGTAGTTGCAGCCGCCGGTAAATACCGTACAGGCGACGTGCCCCGGGAAATCCAGCAGGGTCATTTTCTGTAAGCCGTAAATTTTCATTATTAATCTTCCCGAATTCTTCCTGTATTCTTCCGTTTCCCGCGGGCGTCTCTTCGGTCCCCCCGGCAGAGCTCATGACGCCGGAGGCCGTTCGCGGTCACATATAATAAGTCTATCATACTCCCTTCCCCGGGCAGCGGTTCAAAGAACCGGCAGATCCGGGCAGACGGGACCCGCTCCGCGGTATTGACACCGGTATTTCTCCCGCATAGTCTAAAGGCAGAACAGGTCCGCCCTGCGGACCAGGCTATGGAATAAGAGGGAGGGATATCTATGCAGAAAAAGATAAGAGTGATCCGCACAAGCATTGCGGACAAGGCTTTCCTTAAGGAGGAAAAGCCGCTTCGCTTCAAGGAAGATGCTTCCTGTCCGGACGGCATCGAGAACGAAGTGATCAATGTCTACGAGGAAGTGAAATACCAGGAAATCCTCGGCCTGGGCGGTGCCGTCACCGACGCCACGGCCGCGCTGTACGGGCGGATGACTCCCGCGCAGCGCAAAGAGGTCATCGACGCGCTGTTCTCCCCCGAGGGGCTGAACCTCCGCTTCAACCGCATCTGCATCAATTCCAGCGACTATTCGGAGGATTTCTACACCTGCGACGATGTTGAGGGCGATACGGAACTGAAGCACTTCAATATCGAGCACGACCGTCAGAACATCATCCCGATGCTGAAGGAGGCGCTCAAGGTCCAGCCCGGCATGAAGATCTTTGCCTCCCCGTGGAGCCCGCCGGCCTGGATGAAAACAAACGGAAAGATGGAGCTTGGCGGCAAGCTTAAGGAAGAATACCGGGAGACCTGGGCGCTGTTCTACGCCAGATTCATCAAAGCGTACGCGGCGGAGGGTATTCCGGTCTGGGGCCTGACGGTCCAGAACGAGGCCAAGGCGAAGCAGTGGTGGGAGTCCTGCATCTACGAAGCGGCCGAGGAGAGAGATTTTGTGACCGGCTTCCTGCGCCCGCTTCTGGACCGGGAAGGCCTCGGCGCGACAAAGATCTTCTGCTGGGACCACAATAAAGAGCGCGTCGTTGACCGCGCGATGGAGACCTTCGGGACGAAGCGCGGCAGGGATTCCTTCGACGGGATCGCGGTGCACTGGTACTCCGGCGACCACTTCCGGGCGCTCGACGCCGCGCATCAGCTCTTCCCGGAGAAAACCATCATTTCGACCGAGAACTCCACCGGCGCGGACCTGAAGATCCCGTGGGCGATCTGCGAGCGCAGCGTCCACGATATCATCGGCAACTTCAACAACTACGCTTCCGCCTGGGTCGACTGGAACCTCATTCTCGATGAGACAGGCCATCCCTATCACTGGGACAAGGAGCGCTTCGAAGCGACGGGAATTGACGGCTATCACCCGGGAATGCGCCCCAGCACGCCGATCATGTACTGGAAGAAAAAACTGAAGTATGAGCCTCAGTACTACTATTTCGGCCAGTTCTCCAGATATATCCGGGAAGGCGCCGTGCGGATCGCCAGCTCGTCCTACGCCGAGCCGCTGGAGACCTGCGCGTTCCTTAATCCCGACGGCTCCGTCGTGCTGGTCGTCATGAACAAGGCGGACAAGGACATGCCGGTCGTCCTGCGCTGCCGGAACCACGTGGCACCGTACACCATGACAAAGCATTCCATCGCAACCTTCCTGTTCTGACACCCGGAGGCGGCAGGAGTCATCCTCCTGCCGCCTCTGCCTCTTCCTCAGCAACACAGCACGTTAAGTACAAAACCTGCATCGTGTGCCTCGTGACCGCGTCGAAGAAAACATCCGGCGTATACTCCTCATCCCGCGGGAAGCTCTGAAGCATAAGCTCCGCGGCTTCCTTCGCGCGGCGGATAAGCGCCGCCGCGCCGCCCGGATCCTCCGCCGCCCGGGCCCTCTTAAGAAGTGCCTCCGCCAGTGTGATTCCGGCCTTGTAATACAGCTCCGCATACCGCGGAGTCTCCTCCTCCCCGAAGAAGACCGCTTTTTCCCCGAGCTGCCCGAAGTAATCGTCAAGGAACGGAATCATAATCTTTTCGGAAAACCCGCAAAACTTCTCCGCCCCGACATAGCGGTCAATCAGCCGGAGCATCCGGAGTATCCTCTTCCGCAGGGCATCCGCCACCTCTTCCTTCACCTCTTCCGCCGCATTCTCCCTAAGCACCCGCTTCAGCAGCAGAAGAAGCGCCAGCACAGGCTCCGGGCGGATTGTGTCCTCCGCCGTGAGCCGGAATTCATGTCCGTTCTTCTGACTAAGGTGCCAGGCGATGTCCTCCGCATCCAGAAGCGTGTTAAGCGATGTGTAAAACTCGTACTCCCCGCGCAGCAGCCTGCACATCCGGTAATTATGCTCAACCTCAAGCAGGCTGCGCCTTTCCCCGTTCAGGGCATCCTCGTGCACCGCATCCGGATAGCGAAGGCATTCCTCCCGCGCCCTGTAGAACTTCTGCATCGCGATCATCGTCCGGACATTTCGCTCCGTGGCGAGATACTGCTCAAAGGACCCGCTCCTGCCCGCGGCCAGCTCCAGTTTTGCAAGGCTGCCCAGTGCAGAGGCGTACTCCTCGGAGAAGGACGGCACGGCGATGCAGGAGAAGAATCTCGACCAGATCGCACAGGCACGCGTGTAATTCAGAATGCGGTCCGCCCGCCTCTTCAGGCTCTTCGCGCGGCAGTTCCTTAACTCCGCCAGAAGAAGGAGAAGCCCGGCGTCATAGTCTGCCCGGAGCAGATTCTCAATTGCGCTGACCGTGCTCCGCAGGAACTCCTGATACCCGCGAAGGAAGCGCGCCAGCGCCCTTTTCGCTTCCTCCGAAAAGCCATCCGTGGGGAACCTGTTCTCCGGATCCGCGGCCTGGCAGAGTGCCTGTGCGATGTCCCGGACAATATTCGCCGCCTCGCCGGTCCTCTTCCCGGCGGCAGAGCATTCCGCAAGGAAGCCGGCCGCCCCATATCCCAGCTCTGTCATCCTGACCAGGCAGAAGACCGCGTTCTCATCCAGCTCTGCGGCCATATGCGTCCGGATGCCCAGCAGCATCGCGGATCGGAAATACGAGTGCCGGCTCTCCCTGATGCCGCGAAGGTAGCTGTCAACCCCGCGGCTCCCTTCCCGCAGGTACAGAAAACCGCGCTGGGCTTCGAGAAACAGCCGGTCGAAACGCACCTTAAAAAGTGCAGCTTTCTCCTCCGGAAGCAGTAATTCCGCGGTCTCAAGCTCCCCGGCCGCCTCCTCCATTAACCTGTCAAAGTCAGAGAGGTCCTCTTCGGACTGCACTGTCATGCACTCCGCCGCGTCCAGGCAGGCGGTCCCCCGCTTTGCCCCGTGAATGCCTGCCTCCGCCAGAGCTTTGCAGATCCGCAGGTAGCTGTCTGCGGCCTCCATTTCCTTACCGGAAGCGCGCTCCAGGTCCCCGAGCTTCTTGAGCAGAAGGCACTTGAACCGCAGTTCCTCCGGGAGCGGCTCTGCCGGCTCTGCTCCGCCTGT
>OMSM01000510.1 GCA_900313745.1 uncultured Lachnospiraceae bacterium | reverse complement strand
GCGGACGGCGTGGATACTTCCGGCGAGGGCTGGAGCTATGTCTCCGGTATGGACTACTGCTACGGCATGCTCTACCGCTGCACGGATGCCAAAACTTACGACTACATCGTCGCCGACTGGCACGGACAGGAACTGCTCCCGCCGGTGGACGGCACGGTCAGCGTTTCCGCGGACGGTGAATACCTGCTTTGCTCTTCCTATGATGAAGGCACCACCCTGTACAGGATCGTCTACGGCGGGGAGGAATCCGCGCATGAAGAGGAACTGCAGGATGAGGAGACGGATGCCCCGGTCGATGAGGAGGAACCTTCCGACGAACCCCGTGAGGACGGAAGCGCGGCGGATATCCGAGCCCTTGTGGAGGAAGCGAAGGAGCTGGTCTCCGGGAACATGCGCGGAAACCGCGATAAAATCGTCGAGCTTCTGACCAGTGCGGGGGAAGCTGCGGACGAAGCGAATCTGTCGGATGTCTCCGATTCGCTGGACCTGGCGCTCAGTCTCGTAAAGAGAGGCAGCTCAAGAAGCACCATTCTGGAGATTCTGGACACGGTGCTGGAGAGTCTCCTGTAAGAAGCGGCCTTAGTCAAAACTATTGACAATCCCGGGGGTTTACCTGTAAATTAGTGAAGACCCGATCGGTTCCGTGAATGTGAGGGAAACCGGTCGGGTCTTTTTCCCGCCGGGCACTATGCTGTAACACAGCGGTGAAGCACAACAGCAACAGCGCGGCGAAGCAGAAACTACCGGGATTCCGGGAGGAGGACGTTATGATTGATTTCATCACCAGGGTAAACAGCGCGGTAAACGGCTTTGTGTGGGGACTTCCCATGCTGGTCCTTCTTGTCGGCACAGGAATACTGATGACTGCGGCGACAAAGTTTTTCCAGGTCTCGCATTTCGGGCACTGGATGAAGAAGACCATCGGCGCGGTGTTCACGGACAGGCATGTCACTGCGCACACGGACAGGGAGGACCGCTCGATCAGCCAGTTCCAGAGCCTCTGCACCGCCCTTGCCGCAACCATCGGAACCGGCAATATCGCAGGTGTCGCGGCGGCGATCGTCTCCGGCGGCCCCGGCGCGATCTTCTGGATGTGGATAGTCTCCTTCTTCGGCATGATGACGAACTACGCGGAGAATGTGCTCGGCATCTACTACCGCAGGAAGAACCCGGTGGGTGAGTGGTGCGGAGGCGCAATGTATTATCTGAAGGACGGCCTCGGCTCGAAGAAGGGCTGCAG
The DNA here is from genome assembly GCA_900313745.1 of uncultured Lachnospiraceae bacterium. Classification (GTDB taxonomy): domain Bacteria; phylum Bacillota; class Clostridia; order Lachnospirales; family Lachnospiraceae; genus CAG-791. The sequence continues at coordinate 1,256 of OMSM01000510.1, read as the reverse complement.
GGAACTCGGCCATATCCTGGCGGTGCTCTTCAGCGTCTTCTGCGTCATCGCCTCCTTCGGCATCGGCAACATGAGCCAGATCAACACCATCGCCGCCAATATGAACCAGGTGTTCAGCATTCCCAACATCGTGATGGGAATTATCCTGATGATTCTCGCGGCTGTCGTCATCATCGGAGGCCTTAAGCGCATCGCCTCCGTCACGGAGAAGCTGGTGCCCTTCATGGCTATCGCCTATGTTCTCGGAGCCCTGGTCATTGTGATCGTCAATGCGGGCCAGCTTGGAGCGGTCGTCGCGTCGATCTTCAAGGGAGCGTTCGGCGCCCGGGCTGTCGGCGGCGGCATCGTCGGCTATGGAATCAAGCTTGCCGTTACCTGGGGAATGAAGAGAGGCGTGTTCTCCAACGAAGCCGGTCTCGGATCCTCGGTCATGGTTCATTCCGCCTCCAATGTCAGGGAGCCCGTAATGCAGGGAATGTGGGGCATCTTTGAGGTGTTTGCCGATACCATCGTTGTCTGCTCGCTGACCGCGTTTGCGATCCTTTCCTCCGGTGTTGTCGACCTGGAGACCGGCCATATGATCAGCACCTCCGCCAGCACGGCGCTGGTGTCCGAGGCCTTCGCAAGCGTCTTCGGAAAAGCGGGTGCGGCGTTCATCGCATTTGCCATTCTGCTGTTCGCCTATTCCACCGTTCTCGGCTGGAGCCAGTACGGAATGCGCGCATTTGAGTATCTCTTCGGAACGAAGTCCACCATCATCTACCGTGTGGTATTCGTGGTGTTCATCCTCATCGGCGCGACCATGAACCTCCAGCTCGCCTGGGATCTTTCGGACACCTTCAACGGCCTGATGGCGATCCCCAACCTGATCGGCGTGCTCTCCTGCAGCGGAATCGTGCTGAAGATCACGAAGAATTACGTGAACCGCAAGCTCCGCGGAAGCACGGAGGAGCCGATTTACTCCGCGTTCCCGGAGATCCAGAAGGAGCAGGAGGCGGCGGAGAAGGCCGCGGGAGTATAATCCTGAGATCGGAACAGAGTGTGATAAGAAGAGGGGAGCTCCGCCGGAAAGCGGAGCTCCCCTTTTCTCCGAGGGCTGTCGGCATGGCTCAGATAAGGCGCCGGACTGCCGGGACAGGAAAAAAGCCATCCGCATAGGATGGCTTCTAAAGAGCGATAGACGAGGCTCGAACTCGCGACCTCCACCTTGGCAAGGTGGCGTACTACCAACTGTACTACTATCGCATCTCACAGTT
>OMSM01000179.1 GCA_900313745.1 uncultured Lachnospiraceae bacterium | reverse complement strand
CTGGCGCTGATCAGTCTTGTACTGGTTTGGTTTGGGTTGTAAGAGATTCGGGGATCAATATGAGTATAATTCAGGAACATATCCAGAGTCAGATTGACAAAAGCATGAAGAAGAGCCCGTGGATTTTCCACTGCAACGCGGGCTCCTGCAACGGATGTGATATCGAGCTTGTCTCGGTGCTTACGCCTCTCTATGACGCGGAGCGTCTGGGCTTCAGGCTAACCGGTACCCCCAGGCAGGCGGATATCGTCGTCGTTTCCGGACCGATCACGCTGCAGACCAGGGACCGCCTGCGCAGAGTCCTGGCTCAGGTGCCTGAGCCGTTCTGTGTGGTGAGTCTCGGTTCCTGCCCCCGTTCGGGCAATGTCTTCAAGGGCAGTTATGCGATAGACGGCCCTCTGGAGAAGTGGACTCACGTTGATGTCTCTGTCGGCGGCTGCACTCCGAAGCCGGAAGCGATTATCGCAGCTCTGGCGAAGGCAACGGAGATCCTCGAAGAGAAGCGGAAGGAGATGCGCAAATGATGTTTCCTTATATCAAAACCGCACTTAAGAATCTGGTCAACAAGCCGGTGACGGAAGCATTCCCGGCGGGGGATCCGCCCAAGGCAGCGGAGAACTACCGCGGAAGGCTGAGCTATGATCCGACGAAGTGCATCAACTGCGGCATGTGCATCCGCGTGTGCTCTCCCCAGTGCATCACGAGGACAGTCAAGCCTCTGGAGAACGGCGACCAGGAGGTCAGTTTTGCCTTTGATATGGCAAGCTGCACCTACTGCAGCACCTGTGCGGATTTCTGCTCACAGAAGGCTATCCACCTGACGGACGACTACATGATCGTCGGAACGGATCCCGAAGATTTCATGGTCCGCGGTACCTTCATCAAGAAGAAGCCCGCGCCGCCCAAGTTCACTCCAGAGCAGATCGAGGCGATGAAGAAGGCAGCGGCGGAGAAGGCAGCCAAGGCAGCAGCGGCGAAGGCAGCGGCAGCCGGCGAACCCGCGGAGGCCGCAAAGCCTGCTGAGGAAGCAAAAGCTCCCGCAGAGAAGGCGGAAGAGGCGAAAACCCCCGGAGCACCTGCCGGAGAAGCGAAAGCGGAGGGTTGATCATGCAGAGCAATGAAGTAATTGAGATCACGAAGGATGAGGTTGTGCCCACCGCGGAGAAGATGCGCAAAGAGGGCAGAGCTCTCACCATGGTTCACTGCTATCTGGACAAGGAAGGACTTCCGGTAGTCAGCTACGACTACGATTTCGGCCCGGTGGTGAAGAGCTACGTGGTGAAGGGCGAGAAGGTGCTTCCTACAATCTCCGGAATCTATGACTCGGCAGCTGCCTGGCCGGAGAGGGAGATCAACGAGCTCATGGATGTGACCTTCGAGGGACTGGATGTCTCCGAGCGGCTGTTCATGCCGGACAGCCTGCTTGACGGAAAGGGACAGATCCTGGTGACGCCGATCGAGGAGATCAGGCGCATGAACGGACTGGACAATCCCGCAAGAGGGGAGTAAAGTATTACGCGGTCGGCCTTAAAAGCCGGCCGCGTTGTTCTTTACACCGAGTGTTATACACCGGTTACCCGGTATCCGGTTCCTTCCCACTCGGTTAACAAAACTAAAGGAGAATCAAATGAAAAAGAACAGTACTCTCTACATCGTCCAGGCGGCGGTCATCGCCGCACTTTATGTCATCCTGACCATGATCGCAGCGGGATTTGATCTCGCGTCCGGCGCTATCCAGGTCAGGTTTTCCGAGGCGCTTACCGTTCTTCCGTATTTCACTCCCGCAGCAGTTCCGGGGGTGACGGTCGGATGCCTTATCGCCAATATTCTCACCAGCGGCAATCCCTTTGATATCATTTTCGGGACGCTTGCGACCCTCATCGGAGCACTCGGTTCCCGGGCCCTGAGGAAGCACAGGCTTCTTGTCAGTGTTCCGCCGGTGGTGAGCAACATGATCATCATTCCGTTCGTTCTGCGCTACGCGTTTCACCTGCCCGGGTCGCTTCCGTATTTTGTCTTCACCATAGGCCTGGGCGAGATGCTTTCCTGCTTCGTACTGGGCCAGTTCCTCATCCTGGCGCTCAAGCCGGTGAGAAACACCCTTTT
>OMSM01000042.1 GCA_900313745.1 uncultured Lachnospiraceae bacterium | reverse complement strand
TGCGGGAACCTCCCTGCCATACGCGTCCAGTATGGAATTCGCGATGGGGTGAGTGGAGAGGCTCTCCGCAAAGGCAGCAAGCTCCAGCACCTCTCCGGCGGCAAAACCGTCGGCGGGAATGGTCTCCTGCACCCGGAACTCGCCCTTCGTCAGCGTCCCGGTCTTATCGAAGACGATGGTGTTCAGCCCGGAAGCTGCCTCCAGGTAGTTGCCGCCCTTGACAAGGACGCCGATCTTCGACGCGGCGCCGATGCCACCGAAGAAGCCCAGCGGAACGGAGATGACCAGAGCGCATGGGCAGGAGACAATAAGGAAGGTGCAGGCCCTGTGGATCCACATGCTCCATCCCCCTCCGAGCACGAGCGGGGGAATCACCGCGAGAAGCACTGCCGATACCGTCACCACCGGTGTGTACCAGCGGGCAAAGCGTGTGATGAAATTCTCCACACGCGCCTTCCTGGAGCTGGCATTCTCCACAAGCTCGAGAATGCGCGCGACCGTGGAGTCCTCATAGGCCTTCGTCGTCCGCACCCGGAGGGTGCCTGCGCCGTTCACGCAGCCGCTTATTACCTCGTCGCCGGTTTCCGCCCGCCTTGGCACCGACTCTCCCGTAAGTGCCGCGGTATCCAGGAAGGAGCTGCCCTCGATAACGACGCCGTCCACAGGGATGCGCTCGCCGGGACGGATCACGATGATCTCTCCCGTTTCGACCTCGTCCGGATCCACCTCCTCGACGCTGCCGTTCCGCTCCACATTGGCGTATTCCGGAGCGATGCTCATCATCTGGGTGATGCTCGCCCTGGCTTTACCCACAGCGTAGCCCTGGAAGAACTCGCCGATCTGGTAGAACAGCATGACCGCGCATGCCTCGGGGAACTCCCGTATCGCGAACGCGGCGACGGTCGCCACCGTCATGAGCAGATTCTCATCGAAGGCCTGCCCGTTGATAAGGTGGAGGAACGCCTTGCGGAGGATGTCATAGCCGATGATGACGTAAGGAACGGCGTACAGAAGAAGCCTGCCCCATTCCGGCACCTCTCCAAGAGCTCCTGCCTTGTCCGCGATAAATATGCCGAAGAACAGGATCAGTGTGACAATGATGCGCCCGAGCATTTTCCGCTGGGACGCGGATAATCTGGATTTCATTTTCAGCTCCCGAAAATGCGGGGCCGCAGCTGCCCCGCATTAATATTCCCTCAGATCGTGATCACGGTGTCCGGCTCGACCTTCTTCGCGACGCGGACGACTTCCTTAAGGATCTCGTCAAACCTGTCCTCTGCGGCCTCCAGCGTCAGCTTCTGGGTAATGAAGCTCACCGTAGCGTTCTCCACGCCGTCCACTTTCTTAATGGCGTCCTCGAGCTTGGCGGCGCATGCCGCGCAGTCCACTTCGCAGGCGAATTTCTTCTTCATGACTGATGTCCTTTCCTCCCCTCCGGGGAAATCCTTTCTCTGCTCCTTTGTTCCTCACTGTTCCTCGATGTGCTCCCGTCCCTGGCCGATAATCGTCCGGACGTGGTCGTCCGCGAGGAAATAGAACACGGTCTTGCCGTCCCTGCGGCTTCCGACCAGTTTTGACTGCTTGAGTATCCTTAACTGGTGGGAGATCGCCGACTGGGTCATTCCCAGGGTATCCGCGAGGTCACACACGCAGATCTCCGACCCGAAGAGCGCGAAAAGTATCCTCATGCGGGTGGAATCCCCGAAGACCTTGAACAGTTCGGCGAGATCACAGATCTCGTCCTCATCGGGCATGTATTTCCTCACCCTCTCGATCCGGTCCTCATGCAGTTCAAAACTGTCGCAGTGCTCCACATCCTGAAGTGCCATATCGCTCTCCTTGTCTGTCTTTGCGTATGAAACATATGAGCATTTGTTCATATGAATAATATTTCAATATCAGAGATCTGTCAACAGAAAAAACAAAATGATATGATTAAGCACAGGAGAATTGGAAAATGACGGACAGAGACTGGGATCTCCATCTTGGAATTCACACCACGGGCAGGGAGGACTACGCCGCCGACACCCACCATTACGCCTACGAGCCCACCCCCTACTGCGTTCTGGAGCGGCTGGCCGCGTCGGGGTATATCGAGGCCGGCGACGTCCTTGTGGATTACGGCTGCGGCAAGGGCAGGGCCGCCCTCTTCCTTAACCATGCCCTGGGCTGCCGGACCATAGGCATCGAGAGAGATCCCGCACTATACCTTAAGGCGATGGATAATCTCGAGGGCTACGACGTTTTTTTGTCCGCCCTCCCTTCCGGTACGTCCGCGGAACCGGCGAAGCGCACGGGCAGCACCGGCGTCTCCCCGGATGTGTATTTCTTCAACACTGATGCGGAGGACTACGAGATCGACGGCGCGAACCGCTTCTATTTCTTCAATCCCTTCTCCGACACCATCTTAAGGCCGGTGATCCGGCGCATCTTCGACTCCTACTACAGCTCGCCCCGGGGAATGAAGCTCTTCTTCTATTATCCCAGTCCGGAGTACGAATCCGTACT
>OMSM01000182.1 GCA_900313745.1 uncultured Lachnospiraceae bacterium | reverse complement strand
CGAGGAACAGATCGCGGCGTCGATGGACTACTGCTACCGGCTGAGGCTTCACCCGGAGTACCCCTGCGTCATCATCGAGTACTACGGGGACGGCGAGACCCTCTCCGGCCGGGTGGCCGGACACAGGGAGCTCCTGGAGATCGGCCCGGACCGGAAGGTGATCCGTCCCCTCTCCTCCGCCGGAATGGAGTTTCCCATGGACAGGCCGCTGGCGGAAGCGCTCCGGGAGGTCATGCCGAAGATCGACACCACGGAGATCAGGGAATACTGAAATAAGGCAAAACTGATCCGCTCCCAAAAAAGTGCCGCATCCCGAAGGATGCGGCTCTTCTTATACTCATAATCCCTTACCGCGGGCTGTTCCTTATTTCCCCGTCCAGGCGGACCGGCCGAGGCGGATGATCACTTCCCTTATTCTCTCCACGAACTCCTCCGCGTTCATCTCCATGCTGTATCCCCCGGAGAGCCACCTGACCGTCGAAGTAAGAAGAGCGTCAAGCATGAAGGTAATGTAGAAATTGTCCTTCTCCGTCTCCGGGAAGACATCCTGCAGGAAGAACGCCGCGATCGGCGAGATCACCTCCACAAGGTAATCCTTGAAGGAATTCTGCCCCTCTATCTTCAGGGCGCAGCGGTAAAACTCCCGCTCCTTGTAGAAATACTCGCCCATGTCGTTGAGCCAGTCCCATCCGGTGCGGTACCCGCTTAGATCCATGCTTCCGATGAATTCCGTGTAAAAAATCCAGTTGACAAGGTCGTACTTGTCCCGGAAGTGGTAGTAGAAGCTCTTCCGGTTGATCCCGCAGTCGCTGCAGATGTCCGAGACGCTGATCTTCTCGAAGGGCCTGCTCCTCATGAGTTTTTTCATGGAAGCCGCGAGGGCGTTTTTGGTGATGTTTGATTCCGACATAATCTGCTCAGTCTAGGTATTCGTCTCCGAGAGGATGGCCTGCATCGTGCGCCATCCGAGCACCGCGCACTTCACCCGGGCCGGCATATGGGAGATATCCTGCAGTGCGGCGGCTTCGTCGAGCTCCTCTATCTCCTCCGGAGAAGCTTCCCCCCGGATCATGCGCATGAAAATATCGCCGAGGCGCTGCGCCTCCGCGGCGGTCCTCCCCTCGACGAGCGCGCACATCATGTCCGCGGAGGCCTGGGAGATCGCGCATCCCGATCCGGTAAACGCCGCCTCTTCGACCACCCCGTCCTTCACCTTCATCTGCAGGGTGATGTCATCGCCGCAGCTCGGGTTCACCCCGTTCAGGACCGCATTCGCCCCGGGAAGCTCCCTTTTGTACTCCGGATGCAGGTTGTGCTCGTTGACGATCTCGCGGTACAGCTGTTTAAGTTCCATAGCCAAGCCACCTCCTCACTTTGCGGAGCGCCTCCGCGAAGCGGAGGACTTCCTCCTCCGTATTGTAGAAATAAAGGCTCGCCCTCGCCGTCGAGGACACCCCGAGGTGGGCGAGCAGCGGCTGAGCGCAGTGGTGGCCCGCGCGGACGCAGATACCCTCGCTGTCGAGGACGGAAGCCACGTCGTGAGGATGGCATCCCTCGATATTGAAGGAGACGATGCCGTTATGTGCCTGCGGATCCTCCGGCCCGTAAATCCGGACCTCGGGAATGCGCTGCATTTCCCCGATGAGCAGCCTGGTCAGCGTCCGTTCTTTCTCCATTATAACCCCGAAGCCGATTTCCCCGATATACTCAATCGCCGCCTTAAGTCCCACCGCGCCGGAGGCGTTCACCGTTCCCGCCTCGAACTTGTGCGGCACCTCCGCCCAGACTGCGCTGTCCCGGGTGACCTGCTCGATCATCTCCCCTCCGGTCAGGAAAGGCGGCATCTTCTCCAGAAGCTCCATCCGCCCCCAGAGCACCCCTATGCCCATGGGTCCCATCAGCTTGTGCCCCGAGAAGGCGAAGAAATCCGCCCCGAGCTCCGATACGTCCACCGGCCGGTGGGGCGCGCTCTGCGCGCCGTCGACCACCACGACCGCACCTTTTTCATGAGCTGCCGCAGCGATGCTCCGCACAGGGTTCTCCACCCCGAGAACGTTGGAGACCTGGCCGACAGCGACGAGCTTCGTCCGGTCCGTAAGTTTTGACCGGATCTCCTCCTCAGTGACGGTTCCGTCGGGAAGGCACTCCAGAAAGACCAGCTTCGCCCCTTTCCTCTTCGCGAGCATCTGCCAGGGAAGAAGGTTGGAGTGGTGCTCGAGGATCGTCACTGCGATCTCAGCCCCTTCGCCGACGTTCTCCTCACCCCAGGTATAGGCGACGAGGTTGAGCGATTCCGTCGTGTTCCGTGTGAAGATGACCTCCTCCGGCCGCGCGGCGCCGATGAAGCGGGCAGCGGTGCTCCTCGCTTCCTCGTAGGCCTCCGTCGCGCGCACGCTCCAGTCGTAGAGCCCTCTCAGCGGGTTCGCGTTCACGGTGTCGTTAAATGCCCGCATTGCCTCATGGACCGCGGCCGGCCGCTGCGCCGTCGCCGCGCTGTCAAAATAGATGGTGCTGTTCCCCCGGAAAATGGGGAAATCCTCCCTGAAATCCCGCATTGCTCTCCTTTCTCCCTCCGCTTTACGGTAAGGCGCGCCGTCTCCGCTTCCCGCAGCTCCCGCCGGGAATAAAGCTCACTTATCCCCGCGGTTCACCTGCCGGATGAACGAGAGCACCTCCGCCGCCGTCTTCTCCTCCGGAATCCGCAGCGCCGCTTTGGAGAGCCTCGCCCCGGCCATCATCCGGACGGCACTCTCCCGGTCAATTCCCCTGCTGGCGAAGTAGAACAGCATATCCTCCGGCAGCCTCCCCAGCGTCGCCGCGTGCTGGCCGTCGACGTCCTCCTCACCGCACAGGATGAGGGGAACCGAGCGGTTCACCACGCTGTCGGAGAGAAGAAGGACGTTCTCCTCCTCCCTTCCCCGGGCGCCGGAAGCTCCTGCGCGGAAATCCAGGGTATCCCGGAAGGTCTTCACCGCGCCTTCCTCCAGCACTCCGTCAAAACTCATGCGGGCCTCCGTCTGCCTTCCCCCGAACACCGCGGTGTAGTTCGCGTCGGCGATGCCCGCTGCCCTGTAACACATGTCGGTCTCAAGGCGGCTTCTCCTGCCGGCGAGATAAGCCTGCATTCCCGTATAAAGCCTGCCCGCGCCGAGATGCGTCTGAATGAGCTTAAGCTCCGCGCCCTCCTCCAGGACGGCTCCGATATCGTCAAAGCAGGTGTATTCCTCATCAAGAAGCTGTGCCCGGACAAATGTCAGCGAGGCTCCCTTTCTCAGAATAATCCTTGTTCTGAGCGCCGCCGTGCCCGCATTCAGGCCCGCGCCCGGACCGCCTCTGCCGTCCGGTCCGCCCCCGTTTCCGGGATTCCTCCTGCCGCAGGGCATGGACGGAGCTTTCCCCGCGAGCAGCGTGATCACCTCCGCCTTTGCCCCCTCGCCGACGACGAGGATGCCGTCGTCCAGGAATAACTCCCCCTCCCCGAAGGCCTTTCTCCGGATTACCGGAGTATCGCTCCGGCCGGCAGGGATTTCCGTAAGCACCGGCAGGACGCCCTTCTCCTTAAGGAGGCGGTCATAGTCCGCCCCAAGCCCGGTGGGAAAGAAAGGGCTGCCAGAAGCGCCGTATTCCGGGATCTTTCCCGCCTGCGCGCTCTCCGCCGGGATCCTCGGTGCGGAGGAAACAAGCTCCTCCGCCTCCCCCCTGCTTAACCTCCTGCCCGGAAGAAGCGTGTCCTGTTCCGGGT
>OMSM01000497.1 GCA_900313745.1 uncultured Lachnospiraceae bacterium | reverse complement strand
GATTCTGTCCCTTCCGAAGAGGAGCAGCAGGTAATTGAAGGGATTGACGAGCTCGTTGACCGTGTCCGCGTACAGGCCGAGGCCTCCCGCAATCCGGAATTCATAGAAGAGATTCGCGCGGCCGGTCACCACGTCGTAGAAGCGGTAAAGAAGCGGCGCATACTGGGAGTAGAGATCCGTGATCAGCACGGACCCGCTGCCGAAGGGCCAGAAGCCGCGCCGGACAAAGAGCGCGGCGAAAACTCCCGCCGCGGAAAGCGCCGTGATGAAAAGCTCTCTTCTGTTCAGGCCTGCGCCGTTTGACCTGCTCTCCGTCATCAGCAAAAACTCCAGTAAGCCGTCATCGCCGCGCTGAGCGCGCAGAACACTGCTGTCACCGCGGTAAGGGCTCTGTACTTCCGCCCTCCCGCCGCGGCGAGCGCTGCAGCATTAAATATCAGGGTCACGGTGATATAGCGGAAATTCATGCTGCACTGCTGCGGATAGGAATACGAAAACCGGAAATAAAGCGCCATGTGGATCACGTAGCCGACGGCAAAGAAAGCGGCCGCCGCTCTTTTCCCGCAGTCCCGGAAAGAGAAAAACACCCGGACAAACACCGGGAACACCAGGAGGGCGAGAACGGCACCTGCGAACATAAGCAGCATCGCGAGCACCTTCACTCCCCTGGACACCTCCGCCATGTCCCACTCTCCAAGCACGGACGTCCGCATGATCTGCAGCCAGACATTGTAGCCGCAGCCGATGCGGAAATGCCGGAGATTATCCAGAAACTCCGGTATGACCGGCCAGAGATAGCGGTTGAGCACCGGCACATTACCGATGTACTGCCAGGAGTCCTCAGGAAGGGTATGGACGAAAACCAGCGGCATGTCATATACCATGAGCCCGCGGAGATAGAACCACATCCCGAGGGGTACGGAAACCGCGAGAAACAGCGCGTACTGCCCGATCAGCGAAGGAAGTCCCGGCATTTCCGCACCGGTTGCTTCCTGTTCCCGTATCTTCCCTGACCCCTGCAGATTCCCTGCTCCGCGGACCGCGCGCACGAGCACGATGAGGAACACCGCCGCGATGGGGAAGGCCATCTCCGCGACGCTCTGCTTGGTCATCATGCCGAGGCCCAGTGCGAGGGCCAGTTCCGTGATCCCGGCAAATGACGGCCGCCGCAGCCAGCGCAGGGTAAAGAGTATGCAGAGCACCGACGCGAGGAAGCTTCCGCCGTCGTTGTTCACGCTGCCGGAGAGAAGGATGAGCGAGGGGTGGAAGGCGAATACCGCCTCGGCGAGGATGAGACCCGCCGCGGAGCGTCCATCGCCGGCCGGGGCACCGGCGTTCCGCGGAGGAAGAGCAGCCCTGCTCTCCCCTTCGCCCCAAATCTCCCGGATTTCCGACAGAATCATGAAAATCGCACAGAGTGCGGCGACAGAACACACGAAGGGAATGACCTGTATGGATTCCGCGAGCCTCTCCGGATCGCGGATAAAGAGCGAGCAGAATCTCATCCAGGCGGCGCTAAGTACATAGTGGAGCGGCGGATGGCTGAACTGATAGATTTCCTTCAGTCCCTCCCTTGGGATGTGCCCGTAGGTGTAGATGTAGTGAATGTAGCCAAGGTGGCCTCCGCCCCCGTTATACCCGGCGGCAAGATCCATCTCGGAGATGTCGTACTGCCTCTCGTAAATCGTCGTTCCCAGACAGTAAAAAAGGCGCAGAAGCACGCCCGCAGCGAAGAGAATACAGCTATGCAGTTGGATCCCGGCCTTCTTATGCATAAACAATAGTTTATCACAGCGGCTACCCCAATACCCCTTTTTGGGATAAACTAATTCGTGTATCCGGGGTGCTGTGCTTTCTCCTGCCGAGGTGTCCTTTCTCATGAGTTTTCTCCGCAGATACTGGTATTATCTTCCTCTTGTCACCGTGCTCGCCGCAGCTGCTCTTGTTTACGCCGCCGCGGGGCCGGATGCCCATATCGCGGTCCAGGACAACCTGGACCTCTTCCAGGCCCAGTACGCCATGCTGAGAAATGCCGGGCTTTTTGACGCGCAGCACGCGGCTTCGCCGTTCCTTCACGGAATCTCCCGCGACGTGCTTCCCTCGGAGTTCCTTCTTCCCGGCCTTATCTACAGAGTTTTCCCCCCTCTTGCGGCCTACCTCGTCCAATACTTCCTGAAGGTTGTTCTCGGAACCTTCTCCTTCGCTCTGCTCGCGGCGGAAATTGCCGGCCGGGTCTGTAAAAGCGCTCCTTCACTGCTTCAGGGAGTTTCCGTCGCCGCCGGGGAAGCTTACGCCGGCGACGGCGTGAATCCCGCTGAGGAACGCCGCGCGGAGGAGATCCGGGCGCTGTCCGTTCTCACCGGCTTAAGCTACGGACTGCTCAATCTCTTTCCCGCCTTCAGTATCTCCTTCGCGTCGCTTCCCCTCGCGGTCTGGATGCTGTTTAAGCTGGATGAGTGCTTCGGCAGCCCGTCGAAGTCCGGCGCAGGCTTCAATGCTCTTCCGGGTTCCGGAAGATCCCTTTCCGCGGAACGGCTCTCCTTTCCGCGCCGCTCCGGAAAGCGCGGTCCCGCAATCTACTTCGCGGGGCTCCTGCTCTACCCGGTTCTGTCCTACTTCTCCTATTTCGGGCTGTTCCTTATCGGGTACTGTTTCCTTGCCTTCATCATTCTCCCGTTCCGGCGGCGCAGGGTGCAGTGGCACCTCGCCGGGGCTGCCGTCTGCCTCAGTGCAGGCTCCGCCCTATACGAGTACCGCCTCTTCCGCCAGATGCTCTTCTCCGACGAGGTGACCATCCGCTCCACCATGAAGATGGATTCCCTCGGCTTCGGCGCGGCGATGCGGGAGGCGGTGAACATCCTGGTCAACGGTATGTTCCACGCGGACGCAAGGCAGAAATACCTGGTCCTTCCGCTATGTGCCGCCGCCGCTCTTATCTGCCTTATCACCGGGCTTATGCGCGTAAGGAGACCCGGCGAAGCCGGGAAAAACGGCTCCGCCGTTTCCGGGGTCTTCCCCTTCTTCAGGCGCACTGCCCCTGTTATCGCAGCACTTATTCTTTTCAACAGTTTTGTCTATGGAATCTATGATTTCGAGCCCTTCCGCTCCCTCGTGGAAAAACTCGTCCCCCCGCTCAAAGGCTGGCAGTTCAACCGGACGGTCTTCTTCAGCCCTCTTCTGTGGTACCTTCTGCTCTTCGTCATCCTGTGCGACTTTACAGTGACGGCAAAGCGCGGCTTTACCGCTTCCGTCCTCGTCACTGCGGTATCCGCTCTGATCATACTCGCCTCTCCGACGAACTATAATGATCTTTATTTCACGGCAAGAGCGGAGGCTTATTCGCTGCTTAAGGGGGTAAAGGTAAGCGATCTGTCCTATGGGGAGTTTTACTCGGAAGAGCTGTTTGACGTGATTAAGGAAGAAATCGGCTGCCGGAGCGGTTCTTTTGCCGGGGCTGCACCGGGCAGCACGCTTACCGCAGCGGATAATCCCGCCGGCGCCGACTGGGCCGTATCCTACGGCTTCCATCCCGCTGTCCTTGAGTACAACGGCATCGCCACTCTGGACGGTTATCTGGGCTTCTATTCCCAGGAGTACAAGGAAGCCTTCCGGGAGGTCATCGCCCCGGCTCTCGGACGCCGCGAGGCAACCAGGGCGTATTACGACGACTGGGGGGCGCGCTGCTATCTGTATTCCGGCGAACAGGATTCCGTCGTTCAGGCGGTCCGGAACTATCCCACCACGGAAGAGCCCCTTTACGTGAACGCCGATGCCCTGCGCTCCCTCGGCTGCCGGTATATCTTCTCGAGGATCCGGCTCACCAACGCGGAGGAGCTGGGGTTAACCCTTCTCGGCTCCTACAGCGGGCACGGATCCGCGTACACGGTTCATGT
>OMSM01000356.1 GCA_900313745.1 uncultured Lachnospiraceae bacterium | reverse complement strand
TAATGAAAATGGAGATTCCAAATGAATAACGATGATCAGAAGGTACTCGGAAGAGTATCGGAAGTACGAAAAAACCGTTTTGTCATCACCGTCGGAAATAATGAGGTTATGGCAAAGCTTAAGGGCAGCTTCTATGACCGGACACCCGACGAGCTGCCTGTGGTCGGGGATTACGTGTACCTTTCCCTCAATTCCTCGGGTGATTCGGTAATCTTGTCCGTCCTGGAAAGAAAAAGCCTTCTCATGCGGCCGGATCAGGCGAAAACCGGCGTGATGCAGTACATGGCCGCCAATGTGGACTACTGTTTTATCGTGACTTCTCTTAATGAGGACTACAGCACAAACCGGATTGCAAGATACACCAGCATCGCGCTGCAGGGAGGTGCGGTACCTGTCGTCATTCTGACGAAGGCCGACCTCTGCGGCGATGTCCCGCATTTCGTCGATGAGGTCCGGGCGATCTCGGACAAAATCCGGGTCCACGCCGTCTCAGCGCTTAAGGGGACGGGGATGGAGGAACTGAAGGAGTACTTCGCCCCGGGAAAGACGATCTGTCTTCTCGGATCCTCCGGTGCCGGCAAGTCCACGCTGGTCAACGCAGTCACCGGCGAAGAGATTATGAAAACTTCCGCGGTCAGGGAGTCTGACTCGACAGGAAGGCATACTACGACGCACAGGCAGCTGATTGCGCTGAATAACGGGGTATTCCTCATCGACACTCCCGGCATGCGCGAGGTCGGAATGTCGTGGGCTAAGGACGGCATAGACGACACATTTTCCGACATTGTCGAACTGGAGAAAAGATGCAGATTCCGCAACTGCAGGCATGAGACAGAGCCCGGATGCGCGGTAAGGGCAGCTGTCGAAAGCGGCGAACTCCCGGAGGAAAGGCTGAGGCTTTACAGAAACCTCGGCAGGGAGAACAAAGACAATTCCGTCAAGATGAAAGAAATATCCAAATGGCAGAAGGCGTACAAAAAAAGCAGGAATAACCGGATGTGGTAAATAAGAGGGGGACGGTGCATCGCGCCGTCCCCCGGATCTTTTACGCGAAATACCTGTCGTTGTACGCGGTGCAGACCGCGTTGACGTTCTTGATGAGTATATAGGATCCGACAAAGGTTCCGACCACGCAGATAAAGGCGCCGAAAATCCGCCACAGAAGGATGGTCGTCCCGTTCTCCTGCATGTCGATTCCGTAGCTCGCCGCGTTCCTCGCAAGCCGGTTGCCGAGCTTGTACTCCCAGTAGAGCCCGTAAAAACCGCAGGTGATGATCGAGAGCAGGATGAACAGCCCGAGTCCCGCCGTCTCCTCGTCATCGTCCTCACAGGCGGTATTGACGTCCTTTGCCACGGAATAGATGAAATAGTAACCGTAAATTCCGCAGGTGACGAAATTCAGCAGGATATACACCAGAAGGCTCCTGTCCTCCTTAAGCGGCGCGCCGTAATATGTCGTGTCGCCGCGGAATTCGCTCTCGATGTCCGAGATCGCCGAATCCACTGCCTTTCCGGCGCTGTTCAGGGTATCCATCGCCTCGTCAGCGAAGCTCCCCATCGCCGCAGCAGCTTTGTCCGCCTTCTGCTGCCAGCTGTCCTGGTCCGCAACCCCCACAGGCTTACCGCAGTTCGTACAAAACTTTGTTCCTTCCGGCAGCTCACTGCCGCAGTACTGACAATACATTTCCAGCCTCCTTTGCCAGCTTCCATAAAACCCCGCTCCGGATATCCGGGTGAAGCAACGGATCCCCCGCAAAGATTCTCACAGCGTAGACCGCAATAAATGCCCCCGCTGCAGCCCACACCGCTTTTCTCAGCATGCTCTTCGCCCGTCCCGGAAGCCTTCTCCGGAAAACCCAGAGAAGGAAAGCGGGAGGAACCGCGAACACCATGGGATGGAACCTTACAGCTTCACGGAAATGACATGTGGCAAAACTGATCAGCGCCCTCGTCATTCCGCATCCCGCGCAGGGAATCCCGGTAAGCCACCTGATCGGGCATCCGATTCCAAGGGCATGAAAAATAAGCGCGGCAGCCCCAAGGCCTGCGGCAAGTCCTGCCGCCTCGCGGAGCTCGTCCGCGGTACTGCGCTTATTCTCCTTATTCCTTATTCCTGCCGCAGTGAATCCGGTCATTCCAGTTCCCTGTAATCCTCCCGGCGGAACGGCACCTCCAGCGCGGCCATCGCCTCCCGGACACGGGATGCGCTTCCCGGGCCGAACAGCGCTGCACGCGGGTAGTCTCCTGTAACTATATACCCAAGCACCGCCTCTGTCATCCCGGTATTATACTTCTCCGCCACGCGCTTGAGCGCCTTCGCGGCCATAATGTTTCCCGGCGTATTATACGGATCGTCCTCCGTAATCTGCCCCTTCGCCCACCGCTGGAAGAATCCTCCCGCCAGCGACGAGTAGGCAATCGCGAGGTTCCGCGGCGCATTCCTGTGGTACTCCGCGACGTCGCCGGAGAGCATCACCAGGGTGTCGTCGGCCGGAGGCTTCATGAAGCGCATCCCGGCGTTGAGCATTGCCTGGTCCGCGACAAAGCCGCGGTATCCCTTCTCCGCGCAGTATTCGTCCGCCGCCTTCATCCGGTCGGCGGTCCAGTTGGAGCAGGCATAGTACCGGATCTTTCCCTCCCGGACGAATCTCTCCATCGTCTCCACTTCCTCCTCCACCGGCTGGCTCACGTCGTCGCGGTGATAGAAGTAGATGTCGATGGTCTCCGTCCTGAGCGCCTTAAGCGACAGCTCCAGGTCTTCCCGCATGTCCCTGTCCGACATGCGGGAAAGGTGCATGTCCCCGCCCTTCTCCGTGATCCTCGGGTGGCCGCCCTTCGTCATGAGCA
Source organism: uncultured Lachnospiraceae bacterium (assembly GCA_900313745.1). Classification (GTDB taxonomy): domain Bacteria; phylum Bacillota; class Clostridia; order Lachnospirales; family Lachnospiraceae; genus CAG-791. Next base: position 340 of record OMSM01000356.1, on the reverse strand, counting down.
CGATATCATTGCGTCTGCCCGAGCGCGTGATCCAGTCCCCGACGACCCGCTCGCTCCGGCCGGTTTCCCCCGGGATCCAGTCGGAGTAGACCCTCGCGGTATCGATCAGGTTGCCGCCAAGCTCCAGATAGGTGCCGATCAGCCTGTCCGCATCCGTCCCGTCCCACTTGATACCTGCACTGACCGTGCCAAGGCCGACCGGGCAGACCGCCAGGTCCGTGTCCGGGATCTGTATTCTTTTATTCATCTGCTACCTCCACAGGTGCCAGAGGTGCCAGGGGACGGTTCTCTGGACAGTTTTCTGACAACTTGCCAGGGGACGGTTCTCCGGACAGTTTTC
>OMSM01000235.1 GCA_900313745.1 uncultured Lachnospiraceae bacterium | reverse complement strand
GTGCTGCGGATATCCGAGGTCTCCTGCAGCGTGACGCCGACATACAGGAAGCCGTCCTGCTCGCAGGCGCTCGGATAGAACCAGATGCGGCCGCGGTCCAGGTCCTCATCGTGACCCTCAAACAGTTTGTAGACGCGGTCAAATTTCCCTGTCGCGGGGTTTTCGACCGCAATCACGAGCAGCGTCCGGATGAAGTATCCGCGGTCCTGGTTGTAGACCAGATACGCCCTGCCGTCGGAGAGGCGCCCGGCAAAAATCTTGGAGTTGCCGATGGGCATCGCGTTCTCCATAAGCTCGCCCCAGTGCTCTCCGTAATCTTCGCTCTGTATGATGTAGGAGGGCCCCTCGTCGTTCCGGATGAACAGGTCGACGTGGCTTCCTTTGACGATTACCGTGGTTTCCGGGCAGCGTATGCTCACCGCTTTGGGGCTTAAGGGATCAAACAGGAGTACCGGGCGCCAGGGCTTCTCAATATTGTCCCCGTCGCTGATGAGGACCATCGGGAACGCCGGATCCTGCTGCTTCATGGGCATCCAGCCGCCGACGATATAATTGCCGTTGTCCATTTTCTGCGGCGGTGTGTTGCAGAGAATTCCCGGGGCGACGCGTCCCAGAAACTCCCACTTCTCCATCGGGTCTTCCCTTTTCCGGAAGAGCTGCAGGTCGACGGTCATGTTCTTGCCGCTCATCGTGGTGATGAGGGCGTACAGCCGGCCATTGTGGGCGAAGAGGTCCGCCGGAACGAAGTGCTCCTCCGCCTCGCTCATCTCTCCGACGACGCAGAAAGGGTCGGACCAGTTAAGCCCGCCGTCCGGGCTGAACCGGCCGCGGATTAAGGATGACCCGCAGATCTCCGCGGAGGTGGAATTGTACCAGGCCTCGTAAACCGTCCCGTCCAGGGATGCCAGAGTCACATCGTGCAGAAAAGGAAGGATATCCTTCCGCCCGTCATGGCTTAAGATTTTCACCATCCCGGCGGGGCACTTCAGCTCGTTTTCCCCGGGATAGGCGATGCTTTCATCAAACGGATTGAACTGTTTCATGGCTGCTCCTCTCCTTCCCGGTTAATCAAAGACAGGCATGGGAAGATCGCCGGCGATGGATTTCCATGTGCTCTCATAGGCTGCCTGCGCGTTCTCCGTCCAGTGGCGCTGGATCTTATCCGCCGTCTCCACGTCGGGAACGATGACATGGATCTTAAAGAGGATCTTGTCGTTCTTCCGTATGGACAGGAAAACGGGAACTACACCGGTGGCCTGCTCGGTGTACTGGGCGATGAAGTCCTTCTCCTTCTCGAAGAGCTCCCTGTATTCGCTGACCGCAGCGCTGATCCGTTCATCGAGGTCTTTGCCGAGCGGGTTTTCCTTAATGTACTGCCGGCCCTTGTCCGCCAGAATGTAGTGGATTCCGGTCTCCTCGACCGTCTGCAGGAGAAATTCGTTTTCGCGCAGGTCGGAGAGACTCTGCCGCATGTCGAACTCCCCGGCAAGCCCGGACTCAAAGATGAGCCGCCGAAGCTGCCACGTGTTCATTTTTGCCATCCGGTCAATTGTGTTGAGAATGATTTCCTGATTTGTGTCGATTTTCATTTCCTGCTTCCAACCTCCCTCTGATTATCTGCAAATGAAAAAAGCCCGGCACCTCCGGTCTGATATAATTTTGTTGTTGTCAAAGACTACAAAAACTAAACAAACCTGAAGGGCTGAACCCTGTGTAAAGTATAGCATACAAAGGGCTGCGGGGCCGGAGAGGAATAACGAAACGCAGGCCGGCCGGGAATGAACAGTGAGGCGGTGATGAGCCTCAGGCCGGCTGGGAATGAACAGTATGGCGGTGACGAGCTGCATGCAGACGGAGGAAAGGTGATGGGAATGAAGTTTTCGTTCAGCACGCTTGGATGCCCGGACTGGACTCTTGAGGAGATCCTGGACTTTGCGGCGGGAAACGACCTCGGCGTGGAGATAAGGGGTATCGGGCCCAACGTGAATACTGCCGACATAACCGAACTGAAGCCGGAAAACATCGACGAAACGCGGGCGATGATCGGGGAGCACGGAGTGAAGATTGTGGGGCTCGGGACGTCCGCGTTTTTTGACGGGCACATGCCGTTTCCGGATGCGCTGCACGAGGTGGATGCGGCGGCTGTGATCGCGGAAAGGCTTGGCGTCTCCATGCTGCGCATTTTCGGCGACCAGATCTGGGATGAGAGGATAAGCGCGGACATCCTCCGGATCGCCGGCGACGGGATCCGGGCGGCATGCAGGCTGGTCGAGGGCACGGATATCCGGCTGGCGCTTGAGGTCCACGGACAGTTTAACTCCGCGGAGCAGCTGAGGTGGCTCCTGGACTACGTCGCTTCCCCGCACTTCGCCGTCCTCTGGGATATCGAACACACGGCAACCCCGGATTACCGCAGTTTCTACGAGACACTTAAGGACGGCATAATCCACATTCACCTGAAGGACAGCACAAAACTCTGCAGCTGCCTGGACGGACGGGGCGAGCTGGTCCTGCCGGGGGACGGGGTGCTGATGAGCGAGCTGATGCCGTTCCTGGCCGGGTGCGGATACGACGGCTGGGCGAGTTTTGAGTGGGAGAAGAGATGGCACCGGACGACACTGCCCGGTCCGGAAGTCGCCTTCCCCCGGTTTGTGAAGTTCATCGGGCCGTACAGATAGGAGCGGATTTTTGCTGCCCTGCGCAGGCAGACGCCGGGATTAAAGCGCAGGGCAGCTGTCCTGCCGGATTCAGGGCAGCCCGGCGATCATTTCAAGCAGTTCCAGATAGAAGCCCCGGATATCGTGCTTCCGCATAAGGCCGCCCTGCGAAGAGACGCACGGTCACCCCTCCGAAGGAGTAGCCGAGCAGGACGAGTTTTGTCCACGGGCTGCCCCATCCGGACAGCCCGTGGACAAAAACGAAGGTTAGTTTGTGTGTCATCGTTTTTCCGCTTCTGTGACAGGAGAAGTGCCGATTACGGTATCCTTTACGCTTGATGCGTAAAGAATACCTTCAAAATTGACTATAATTTTGTGTACAGGGATTGTCCAGAATTCCCTGATTAGAGTATAAGGGGCTGACGGGCGGGGATCCGGCCGGAGAAAGGAGGAGCGGGAGATGAGAAGCAGAAGGGCAGTATTGATTTGTCTTATTCTGGTCCTTGCCGTAGCGGGCGTATTTTTCGTGCTGTCCCGCCGCGGGCAGAATCAAAAACCTGACCTTGCCGCAGAGCAGAGCCAGAACTCCGCCCCGGCCGCCGGGCAGAGCGGGCCGGCGGAGATCGCGGAGGAAAGCCCGGGAAGCGGGGAGGAAGTCCCGGATGAAAACTCCGGCGGTGATGAGACCGACGACGGCGAAACGGCCGCAAGCCGCGAACAGGCTGCCGAGGAGAAGCGGTTTTACGCGCTGCTGAAGGAGGGAAGCCTGGATGAGGCGGAGGAATGCCTTTCGGGAATCCGGAGCAGGAATGCCGACACGAACAGGCTCTCCGGGGAACAGCTCGATGAGATGGAATTAAGGTTAGAGGCCGAAAAGAATCTGGCCGTCGGTTTCTGGCGATACTCCGAGGCTTTCGACAGTTATTACGCCCTGAACGACGAAGCCGGGATGCAGAAGGTCATTGCGGCGATGAAGGAGGCAGGCAGCGACAGTTCGCTGTACCACGCTTACCATACAATCGGCGATGAGGAGGGAATGCGGGCCGCGATCGAGGCCATGGAGGAGGAGGGAAGCTATACCTATGTGTTCTCCCTCTATCAGGAGGACGGCGATACCGAAGGGATGCTTAAGGAAATTTCCGTGATGGAAGAGGCCGGGCGGTACAGGGACGCCTTCTCCTGCGCGCTGAAGATGGGGGATCTCGAGCGGGCGGACAGGATGATCCGCGAGATGCCGGAGGAGGAATCCGTTGTATCTTCTGCCGGAGACTTCACCTTCGGGCAGGAGCTCTCGGACCTTATGGAAACCGGTGAGGACACGGAAGCCGCGCTGGCGGAGGCGCTGGTGGATAAGGCCCTTAAGGACTGCGCGTCGCTCATCGGGGACAACCGGAGAAGCGTCGCTTACATAGCGCTCGGGCAGATAAAGGAGTCCTCCGCCGGCCTCTGGACGGAGGAAGCGCAGCAGCTGATGGACAGCTGCGTGACCGATCCGCCTGCCGAAAGCAGGATCCTGAGGGATTCCGGCATCACGGAGATCGTCGACCGGAGCCACACGGCGACAATCACGGCGTACAACAACAATGCTTCCAGGGGCATGGTGCTGCAGCTCATCTCCAACTTCGGCGAAGACGGGCTTCAGGAGTGGGGCAAAGATTATATCGCCGTCTATGTAAAACCGCTGTCGCACTTCAGTTTTACCATTAAGGCGGGAGAGTATGACGCCTCCGTCTCCACGGGGATGATCTGGTACGGCGACCGGGAGGGCTACGGATTCCTTGCGAACTGGACGCCGGC
>OMSM01000183.1 GCA_900313745.1 uncultured Lachnospiraceae bacterium | reverse complement strand
GGTGACAGCGGGACGTAACGCACCGTTTTCCGCAGACAGGACACCGCCGGTGTCCGGAAGCGGCAGACAAGGATGCCTCCGGGAAAGGAGAAGACGCGGCGCCCCGGAAGTTTTGACAGAGCAGAAACAGGCAGTGAGGAGGACATTATGGAAAACTACAGCGTACCGGAACTCTTTGGTTCCCTGGTGTTTGATGACAGGGTGATGCGCGCGAGGCTGTCCGGCAAGGTCTATAACTCATTGAGAAAGACCATCGATGAGAACGCGGATCTCGACGAGGCGATCGCGGAGGCGGTGGCAACGGAGATGCGCGACTGGGCGGTGGAGCACGGCGCGACGCACTTTACCCACTGGTTCCAGCCGCTGACCGGCGTGACCGCGGAGAAGCACGACAGTTTTATCTCCCGCTCCCCTGACGGCGGAGTGATTATGGAGTTCTCCGGCAAGGAACTGATCAAAGGCGAGCCGGATGCCTCCTCCTTCCCCTCCGGGGGGTTAAGGGCGACCTTTGAGGCGAGAGGATACACGGCCTGGGATCCGACCTCTTACGCCTTTATCAAGGATCATACACTCTGCATCCCCACCGCGTTCTGTTCGTATTCGGGGGATGCCCTGGACAAGAAGACGCCGCTTTTAAGGTCGATGCAGGCGCTGAACCGCCAGGCGAAGAGAGTGCTTAAGCTCTTCGGACGGGATGTGAAATATGTGCGCACAAGCGTGGGACCGGAGCAGGAGTACTTCCTTATCGACGAGGAGATGTTCGTGAAGCGCCCGGACCTGGTCTACACCGGGAGGACGTTGTTCGGAGCAATGCCGCCCAAGGGGCAGGAACTGGACGACCATTATTTCGGGGCGATCAAGCCCAGGGTTATCTCCTTCATGGAGGATCTGAACACCGAACTCTGGAAGCTGGGGATCCTTGCAAAGACCGAGCACAACGAGGTTGCCCCCGCGCAGCATGAGCTTGCGCCCATCTACTCCACGACGAACGTGGCGACGGACAACAACCAGCTCACCATGGAGATCATGCAGAAGGTCGCAAGGAAGCACGGACTGGCCTGTCTCCTGCACGAGAAGCCCTTTGCCGGGGTGAACGGTTCCGGCAAGCACAACAACTGGTCCATGGCGACGGACGAGGGCGTAAACCTTCTGGCTCCTGGCGAAACTCCTTACGACAATGCCCAGTTCCTTCTTTTCCTCTGCGCGGTGATCCAGGCAGTGGACGATTATCAGGATCTGCTGCGGCTCTCGGTGGCGACCGCGGGCAACGACCACAGGCTTGGCGCAAACGAGGCGCCGCCCGCGATCATTTCGGTGTTCCTCGGCGACGAGCTGACGGCGGTTCTGGAGGCGATCAAGAACGACGAGCCCTACCAGGGCACGGAAAAAGTGACGATGAAGCTGGGCGTTCATTCTCTGCCGCGCTTCTCCAGAGATTCCACTGACAGAAACCGCACTTCGCCCTTCGCGTTTACGGGCAATAAGTTTGAGTTCCGCTCCCTTGGCTCCTCCAACAGCATCGCCTGCTGCAACATCATGCTGAACGCCGCCGTGGCGGAGAGCCTGAAGCAGTACGCCGACTGCCTGGAGCAGGCGGAGGATTTCCAGAGTGCGCTGCATGATCTGATCAAGGAGACGGTGCAGAAGCACGAGCGAATCCTCTTCAACGGCAACGGCTACGGTGAGGAATGGGTGAAGGAGGCAACCGAGGTCAGAGGGCTCTCCAATCTGAGGACAACAGCGGACGCGATGCCTCATCTCCTGGATCCGAAGAACGCGGAGATGCTGATGTCGCACAAGGTGTTTACCGAGTCGGAACTGCACTCCCGCATGGAGATCATGCTGGAGAACTACTGCAAGACCGTCAATATCGAGGGACATACCATGGTCGATATGGCGAGGAAGAACTATCTCCCGGCCATTGAGGGATATCTGTACAGCCTGGCCAGTACGACCTCGCTCATGAAATCGGTGAGCAGCAAGGTGAAGTGCAGCTACGAGATCTCGACAATGGAGAGGCTCTCCGAGCTGACCGACGAGATCCTGGAGAAGGT
>OMSM01000186.1 GCA_900313745.1 uncultured Lachnospiraceae bacterium | reverse complement strand
TTTTTTGACGACATCAAATGCGGGGATCTCTTCCCCGAAACGGAAGGAGATCCCCGCGAACATATCCTTGTTTACGGCATCGGCTGAACAGAAGCGGATGCCTTTGCCCCGGTACGCGCCGTGCCGGTACAGGCGCCCCGCGTCGCCTTACTTCCCTTCAAGCTTCGTCCAGCCCTCGCCTTCCGGCGCATCCTCCGTCCTTCTTCCCGCCACGAAGAACCCGTCATCTCTCTGATACACCGCCGACGCGTCGCTTCCGGTCGTGAAGACCACTCCGTCCGCCGCGGCATAGTCTGTTCTTCCCGCAGTCACCTCATCCCAGTGCATTCCCTCGTCCCCGCTGGAAAAGATATCCTCCGGGCTCTGGATCACCGCATCCGGATCCGTCGGATTATCCGGCGCATGGCCGACGACATACTCGTAGACATCGTCCAGAAGCAGCGAATTATTGACCACACTCTGCTGTGCGAGCATGAGGCCAAGCGCGGTGCTGAGCCTCCGGAACTCCGATTTCTCATGGAGATTCGCGATGATGTCGAGATAGGTATCCCGGTATCTGTCGAGTTTTGCCTCGCTGTCCGCCTCCATAAGATAGAGGCCGTAGATGTTCCAGAATACGTCATAAGTATCCATTCCGGTGAGGTGGGCGACGTGCTCATAGCCGTCCCCCGCGCCGATCACGTCGACATAGGACGTCCCGTCCCCGTCGGTCAGCCGGAGCCTTATGTCAACCATGCTCCCATCGTAGGCCAGAGCTTCATAGGAAGATATGGTTCCCTGCGAGAACAGGTCGTAGAGAGCCGTCATTTCCCCGAAGTTGCCGGTGACATAGTCCGCAAACCTTCCGAAAAGCTCCTCGTCCGCCGGACGGTCCTCCACGATTTCCACGGTCATGCCCTGCTGCCCGTACAGCCACATCAGATAATTGCCGACAGTCCGGTAGGCCAGGTAGGTCTTGCGCTGGGACTCGGATTCCTCCCCGTCTTCATGCGAGATGATGAGTCCGGTGATCTTGCCCTGCGTCGCGTAGCTCTCCTCCTGATGGAAGGATCTCGCGGAGACATAACCGAAACTCACCTCGCCCTCCGGATCAGTCAGAAGCAGCCTGACCTCGGCCGGGTGCTCGATGCTCAGCGAGTGCCAGTCCACGGAGAAGTCCTCCGTCCAGCCCTCGGGAACCATGGCATCCAGGACCTCCAGAATTATGGGATTGCCGTCGTCGTCCAGTCCCATGTTTTCGCTGAATGTCCTGCGGGTGTAGCTCCGCGGCGACGCCGCGGGAGTTTTGGCCCGCTCCCCGCCAGGCATTGCGGGCATCGCGGAGCTTCCGGAGCGATCCGTCTCCGCTGCCGCCGTTACCGCGGTTATACCGCTCTTATCCGCATCCGGAAGCCTGGTGATCCGCCCCTCCCGGACATAGAAGGTATCCCCGTTGTACTCGTTCAGGCTTACCCAGCCCTCATCGCTGAAGGTACAGCCGTAGAGCTTTCCGTTTCTTAAGTCAACGGTGACAATATCAACGTAATAGTCCCCCTCCGGCAGCGCCATGCATACCTCGCCGTCGCAGTCCGGCCAGGTTTCCACCATGTGCTTTCCCGTCGCCCCGTCGTAGAATACCGCGACGTAGACCGCTCTCGGATCGCTGTGCTCAGGCACGGCAAAACTCACGCGGCCGCAGCCCTGGGGAATCACCTCGGTCTCGAGCTCCCTGCGGGTGTATCCCGCGTCAAGCACGTTGCTGCTGCGGAAGGCCTGGTTGATCACCTCCTCGTACTCCTCCATCCCGCCTGCCCGGCAGGCGAAGACGAGCGCCGCGTGGACGTCCGCGAAGGAGTTGGCCGGGGTAAGGATCTGCAGCCCGGTGTAGAAGAGCGAGAACATGTCCTCCAGGCTCATCCCGGCCTCTGCGATGGAGTACGCGGCTTTGTTGATGATGCCGGAATTCTGGTGCACTCCTCCGTTGTCATTGTAGGTGTAGACCGGGGTCACCGCGTTCGGAACGTAATATGCCCCTCCCACTGCGGAGGGCTGATAGAAAAGCTCCGGCCTGGACATGGAGCGCGCGGCCTCGTTCGAGTTTTCCCCGATCATCCAGGTCTCGTCCGTCGTCCGCTCCGCCATCATCTCCATGAGCTGGCCCATGATGTCGGAATACGCTTCGTCAATCGCGCCGGCGTCGTTGTTGTAGTTGTCTCCGACGATGGACGAATTGGTCACTGCATGGGTGTACTCGTGCCCCACCACGTCCAGGTCGTAGCACAGGTCGTTCACCTCGGAGTAGACGAAGGTGAACCAGCCCTGGAACTGTCCCATGTAGCAGGCGTTGCTCACCGGTTTCCCGTTCCTGTCCACGTATTTGCGCCCGAGAAGGATGGGGGTTCCGAAGCCGTCCGGCGAGTAGATGTCGATCGAGGCGTAGGTGTCGTAGGCGGTCTGGTAGTTGTACATCGCCGCGAGATCACGCTCCTCCCACTCGTTGTCCTCGCTGGTGAGGAAGGTCAGCGTCCCGTTCCTGTAGAAGAAGTCATAGCAGTCCACAACCGCCATTTTGCGCGTGGGATCGATCATGTAGTAGAGGCCGTCGCGGGGATTGTAGGCGACGTCGATCGTCACGCGCTTCCGGCCTATCCCCTTGAGATCCAGCCTCCCGGTCCACTTCACGGGGACCAGGTCCTCGAAATACTCCTCCGTCGGGTAGTAGGAGGTGTCCTTCGATACAGTGAGCGTGGAGCTGGGAAGGATCCAGCAGATCTTGCCCTCTCTCGTCATGTAGACCTTGAGGTACTGCATGTTCTCAAAGGAGGTGTCCGTCCCGGGGTTGTCGGCGAAGAGCACGTAACAGTTCTGCAGGTGCTCGTCAAACCAGATCACCGCCTCGTCCGTCGCGTCGGAATACCAGCTTGTCACTCTGGGGACCGCCTTTTTCGCGAGCTCCAGCGCCTCCTCCTTCGTGAGAATGTCCGTCTCCTCCGCAAACCCCAGGCTTGGGGTGAAGGAGCAGGAAAGCGCGGCGGTGTACCCCTTCGGATCGAGGACGATGTGCAGCGTTCCGTTCATGACGGTCTGCTCGCCGTACCTCTGCTGATAGGTGAGATAGGTATACCCGTTCTTGTCCCTGCAGGCATAATTAATAAAGAAGTCGCTGCCCTTCTGAAGGCCGATGAGGGAAGCGACACCGTTCAGCGAATTGATCGCCGCCTCGACGGTGATCATGATATCGTCGGGCCGCACCGGGATCGGCTCCTCATAATACTTTCCGATCAGCGTGGAGAGATATCCCTCGTTCGAGTAGACAAAGAGGGCGTTCCCCCCGTTCATCCTCTGGATATCCTCCTCGGTCAGCTGGACCGCCGTGTTGTACTGAGGGCCGTCCGTGCCGTCTCCGGAAGTATTGTCTGAAGGAAGATTGTCGTCCCCGGAATTCCCGGGGATGTCCTGTCCCGTCTCCTCCGGGTCCTTGTCCGTAAGGCCGAAGATCACGCTGGGATTCCCAAGGCTTTCGCCGGTAATCTTGAACCCCGTGATGGTGTTCTCCCCGTCCTCCGCCGTCGTAAAGGCATTCCCGCTCTCGCTGATGGTCTGCGAGGCGAGCGCACCTGCCGGTACCGCCGCGGTAAACATGAGTATTCCGGCGGTCACCAGTGCTGCCATCCTGGCAGGCTTCAGGCCCTTTCTCCGTTTCATCACTGTGTCCTCCTCTCCGGTAATTCCATATCGCCGGGCAAACCGGCCTGCTAAAGCTTCTGTCTGCTTCTGTCTTCTTCTGTCTTCCGGGATTCTCCGGGTTCCCTGACGCAGGGTTCCTGCTATCAAATATTGTAGTTTCTTTACGGTTGTGAAGAAAGCACTTGCAATTTAGTTCATGCAATCGTATAATAATCGTTGCGTGTTGAAAAGCACACGGAGACCGGGGTGTAGCGCAGTTGGTAGCGCACTTCGTTAGGGACGAAGGGGTCGCGTGTTCGAGCCACGTCACTCCGACAGAGAACAGGAGATATCTTCAGATATCTCCTGTTTCTTTTTGTCCGGAATTCCCCCAGCCGCGGCGGAGCCTGCCCGGGATTATTCGGATTCCTTCTGGAACTGCGGACCGGTCCTGCTGCGGATATGCGCGGTGTCGTTGAACAGTTCCACCCTCGGATGGACATATTTCCCGTTCCTCACCGGGAAATCCAGTATGATAACGGAAGTATAGTCATATGGGAACACGGTAAGCACATAGGGGAAGGGAAGCGAGAGAAGCCTGGAAAGCACGCAGGCTCCGGAGCCGCCGTGGGAAAAGACCGCGATTGTGCAGTCCTTTGCTCCTTCGCAGTAAAACCGGATGCCCTCCTGCCGGTAGCCTCTCTCCTCCATGAACCGGTCAAAGCGCGAGGTGACATAATCATAGCATTCCGTCGCTGCATTCTTCGCAAAGAAAGGGTGCTCCCGCCAGTCCCTGTGCCCGAAGTCAAAGTTTTCCTCCTCCATCATCCGGTCGCTCAATCCC
>OMSM01000193.1 GCA_900313745.1 uncultured Lachnospiraceae bacterium | reverse complement strand
CCCTGCCGCACCGCGCGGTAGGTCGCCTGGCGGAAATCTCCGCCCACAGTGTGCTTAATTGATGCGGCGCCGGTGAGCAGCGTAATTTTCACATCTGTGAGCTCGGCACCGGTAAGGACTCCGCGGTGCACCTTCTCCTCCAGGTGCGTCATGATGAGGTTCTGCCAGTTGCGTGCGAGAACGTCCGTGGAGCAGCGGTTTTCCAGCATGACCCCGCTTCCCGGGGCGGCCGGCTCAATATAGAGATGGACCTCCGAGTAATGCCGGAGCGGCTCGTAATGGCCGACACCCTCCACGGCATTCCTCACCGTCTCCTTGTAGATGATTCTCTCCGGGCCGAAGCGGATGATAAGCCCGAAGCGCTCGTATGCGTACCGCCTGAGCACCTCTGTCTGCACCTGGCCCATGACGTAGGCGGAGAGTTCACCGGTCTCCTTCGAGAAAACGATGCGGAGCATCGGCTCCTCTTCCTCCAATATGCGGAGACTCCGGTAGGCAGTGAAGGGATCATCCCCCTCCGGAAGCTCGATCGATGCCGCGAAGATAGGCTGCAGAAGTCCGGTCTCCCCGTCCTTCTCCGCCCCGATTCCCTGGCCCGCTCTCGTGACGGTAAGGCCGGTCACGGCGACGACGGCACCAGCCTTAGCCTCCTGCAGCAGGGTAAAGCGGCTCCCCGAGTACTCCCGGAGCTGATCCGCCTTCTCCTCAAGCGGCCCGTCCTTTCCGGGCAGGGTTATCGAAGTCCGCGGCCTTAACGTGCCGCCGGTGATCCGCATCCAGGTAAGCCGCGTTCCCTCCTCCCTGGAGATCTTGAATACCCTGGCGCCGAATGTCTCCGGGAAAAACCTGTCCTTAAGAAAACGGTCTATTCCGTCCAGAAGCTCTGCCGTTCCTTCCCGCCGCAGAGCCGAGCCGAAGTAGACCGGGAAGAGTTTCCTGCCGCTCACCAGCCCGGCGATATCCTCCTCCCCGACGGGAATCCCTTCCTCCAGGTAGCGGGTCATCAGGCCCTCATCCAGAACCGCCAGCTCCTCCTGTGCGCCGTCGGAGTTAAGATCGCTGCCAAAATCTACCACCGGGGCGTTCAGTTCCTCCTTCAGTTCAAGGAAGAGTTTTTCCCTGTCCGCACCGGGCTGGTCCATCTTGTTGACAAAGATGAACACCGGCACCCTGTAGTGGTCCAGGAGTTTCCAGAGCGTCCTCATCTGCCCGTCCACTCCGTCCGCGGCAGACATAATGAGAATCGCGGCATCCAGCACTCCGAGCACCCTCTCCATCTCCGGAGAGAAGTCCGCGTGTCCCGGTGTGTCCAGCAGGGTGATCCTGTGCCTTTTTGCCTGAAGCTGTGCCTGCTTGGAGAAGATGGTGATTCCTCTCTCCTTCTCCAGCGCGAAGGTATCGAGAAACGCGTCCCCGTGATCTACCCTTCCGAAGGTCCGGATGGCGCCGGATCCGTAGAGAAGAGCTTCGGACAGTGTCGTCTTGCCGGCGTCCACATGGGCGAGGATCCCGGTTACGAGGGCAGCGGATGGAATTGTCTTTCTCTCTTCGTTCGGCATGCTTCTACCCAATAAGGGATACCCCGCAGCTTGCGCCGCGGGGTATGTGCAATTCAAGGCTGCGCACCTCTTCCGGTGCGGTTTTATACGTCAATATCCCAGTGTCCTGTCCACGCGGTGCTCGAAGGCTTCCCCGCGGGTCCAGTGGCGAAGGTTGCTGCCGGCGATCCGGATGATCCTCTCCAGAGTGGAGTGAAGGAAGAAGTTTCCCGCCACATGGGGAGTAATGATCACATTGTCCATATCCCACAGCGGGTGATCCGCCGGCAGAGGTTCGGGCTCAGTGACGTCGAGAGCCGCCCCGCCGAGGTGTCCTTCCTTAAGCACCTCCGCGAGCGCCGCGCAGTCCACCGAGCTTCCTCTTCCCACATTGAGGAGGAACGCCCCCTCCTTCATCAGCCTGAGCCTGCGTCCGTCCATGACATGGTACGTCGCATCCCCGCCGGGCATAACCATCGCGATGATATCCGCGCGGCCGATCAGACGGTCAAGCTCGTCCATGGTGTACTGCTCGTCGAGATAATCCGGCTTCGGTTTATTATGCCTGCGGACACCGATGGTATACGCTCCGAGGGCCTTCATCCTGCGCGCATAGCTTCCTCCGATGTCCCCGGTGCCCATCACCAGGACTGTGGATTCTTCCACGGCAGTGACTGATCCAAGTGCGCGCCAGTCATGCGCGTCCTGGAGGAGGCCGTAGCCTCTCATCTTCCGGATCATTCCGAAGGTCAGTGCCACCATGTGCTCCGATACCGACGGGCCGTAAGCGCCCGCCGCGTTGGTCAGCACGGCGTTCTCCCCGAGGACGTCCGTGCCCGCATAGGACTCTGCCCCCGCGGAGTTTAACTGCATCCACTCCGGCTTTGCGCCGCCGTGCAGAAGTGACGGCGCGATATTTCCGATAATTGCATCAAAAGATGCCGCAGCTTCCTCCGATACTTCTTCTCCGGGGAGATAGGTAAACAGGCACCTGAAGCTTCCGCCCTCTGCCTGCCTCTCGAAATAGGCCTTGTCTTCTTCCGTCACCGGCAGGGTGACCAGCACTTTTTTAGTCTCGCTCATCGGGATCTCTCCATTATTCCCCTTCCTG
>OMSM01000194.1 GCA_900313745.1 uncultured Lachnospiraceae bacterium | reverse complement strand
CTGACCCAGGGCGTATGGTACAAATCTCCCGGCGAAACTGAAAGGATCCGCTATTATCAATATCTCTACGATGCCAATTACACCGCCGCTGTCGCCGTGCTCGTCCTCGAAATCTCCCTGGAACGGCTGATGGAAAACTATTCCTCACTCGGCGGCACCCTCTACCTGGGCTTTGACAGCGACCCCTTCCTTTTTCAGTTTTCAAATAAGGAAAGCGGCGCCGGAGAGGTCCTGATGACAAAACTCTCCGCAGACACTTTGCACGGAACTCCCGTCTTAAAGTCCGTCCCTTCGGGCGGTCTCGGGCTTACGCTGTTTCTTTCTCCCGACCCGCTGCCTTCGCTGTACAACAGCAACCGCGTCATGGTGTTCTCGCTGCTGCTCCTGCTGTTCATTTCCACCGGCCTGTACCTGTGGATCGTCACCTCGATCAGCGGCAGGATCTCGCTTCTGCAGAAGCACATCAGCGAGTCGAAAGCGGATAATCTGGTGCCGCTCGCCCAGACGGAGTTCACCGACGAGATCGGCCAGCTGACGACCAGCTACAACCACATGATCGACCGCATCAACGACCTGCTCGTCCGGATCTACAGCACGGAGCTCCAGAAGAGGGATGCGGAGTTCTACGCTCTCCAGGCCCAAATCGAGCCGCACTTCCTGTACAACATCCTGGAGAACATCCACATGTCTGCGGAGGTTGCCGGCGATAGCAAAACTGCCGCGATGGTCACCTCTCTTGGCAAGTTCATGCGGTACAACCTGAACACGGACACCGGTTTTGTCAGTCTCACGGACGAGCTGACACATGCGAGGAACTACCTGGACATTCACAAAATCCGCATGCAGGACAAGCTCTCGGTCACAATCTCCGTCTTTACGGATATTGAGGATATCGAGTGTCCAAGGTTCATTCTGCAGCCGCTTCTCGAAAACTCTCTTAAGCATGCTCCGGCAGGCGGTGAGCCGCTGTCCATCGAGCTTACGGTGCGTGACCGTGAAGCGGAAGTTCTGGACGGCGACGTAATCCTTCGCATAAAGGACAACGGCAGGGGAATGTCGGAGGAGGAGCTCTGCCAGCTTAAGGAATCGCTTAAAAACACCGCCCTCCCCCGGGATCAGCACATTGGCCTCAACAGTATTAACAGCCGCCTGCAGGCCTTCTACGGGAGAGAATACGCGCTTCAGGTGGACAGCGCTCCCGGCAGCGGGTTCGCCGTTACCATGTTCTTAAAGAGAATAGGACCTGATAAAAATGAAAATCATGATCGTTGAAGATGAGACCTTTGTCCGCGAGGGTATCGTGAGTATTCTTCAGTCCAGCCTCACGATTCCCTTCCGGCTGAACAGCTGCGCGGATGCCCGCGAGGCAATGTCGGTGAGCGAGTTTTCGCACCCGGATCTCGTCATCACGGATATCGAAATGCCCGATACCGACGGACTGGAGCTGATCCGGCAGATGAAAGCGGCGAATTACTGCGATTCCTTCATCATCCTGTCCGGGCACGACAATTTTGATTACGCGAGGAACGCACTCCGCTACGGCGTCTCGGACTACCTTCTCAAGCCTGTGGACAAGGAGGAGCTGATCAACGCCATCCGCAAAATCTATGAGTCAAGGTATCTGAATAAGGAGATGGACGGCAGTGCCAGGCCGTTTAGAGAGATTCCCTTTCTGGCCTGGGATATGAGCCTGGAATCCATGCCGGCTTCCCTGCGCCGGATCATCGGCTACATGAGCAAGAACTACATGAACGATATCTCGCAGAAGACCATCAGCGAGGCCCTGTTCTTCCATCCCAGCTACATCTCCTCGCTGATCAACAAATACACCGGCCACAATTTCGGCTATCTCCTGGATTATATCCGTATACGCAGGGGTGCGGAGCTCCTGCTCGGCGAGCCGGACATGTCCATCTCCGAGGTCAGCGTTCTCGTGGGCTACAACAACGAAAGGCGGCTCTACGCCGCCTTTCAGAAATACCTCAATATGACTCCCGGGGACTTCAGGAAGCTTTATCAGGAGTGAAGATCCTCAGATCAGCGCCGACTCCTCCGTCGGTCCCCAGTTCCCCATGAAAGAATTGATTTGTGCTGTCTAAATTGTACCACCGATGAAGCAGTAAAGACTTTTGGGAAGGGCATTTCCCTTCAGTCACAGTCTCGAGCTCCTGCCGCGTGCCGTGGGCACGAGCCTATCTTTATGTGCTCCCGCGGCCACGGCCATGAAGACTAAGCCGCGAGCTGTGGGCGCGCACTAGCTTTTTTATCTTCCCGCGCCCATGGCCATGAAGCCAAAGCCCAAGTCGTGGGCGCGTGTCTGCCTTTAAGCCCTCTCGCGCCCAGAGTCTCGAATGCTAGCCACGTGCCGTGGGCGCGAACCTGCCTGATTCATCCTCCGCGGCCAGAGGTCTGAAAGGCTTCCCGCGGCCTGTGGGCGCGAGCTTGCTTCT
>OMSM01000512.1 GCA_900313745.1 uncultured Lachnospiraceae bacterium | reverse complement strand
TGCGTCGCGGACGGCATGAGGAACGCGGGCTTCGTCATCACGAACGAGGACTGGATCGGGGATTACCGCAGATTATACGATGAGGCACATATAGCCTGGCGGCAGCAGATCTGGGACAAGATGGACGCCGCGGAGAATTCACCGTACGGCCTCTTCGGCGCGTACATGAGCACGCCCTTCATTCTTCCCGCGGGCGCACCTCCCGAAAAGACCGACGCGGAGGCCGCATTCTACGTGATCGCGAGGACCGCGGGCGAGGGAGCGGACCGCAAGGCGGCTCCCGGGGATTATTATCTGACGCCGGAGGAGGAAGAGTCGCTCCGTCAGGTGTGCGCGATTTACGACAAGGTCGTGCTTGTGCTTAACGTGGGCGGCGTCGTGGATCTCTCCGTACTGGACAGGGAGCCCTCCATAAAGGCGGTGGTGCTGATGCACCAGGCGGGAATGGAATCCGGCTCCGCGCTTGCCGACATTGTGAGCGGAGACGTGACGCCCTCCGGCAAGCTGACCGATACCTGGGCCCTTCGCTACGAGGACTATCCCAGTGCGGACACCTTCTCCTATTTAAGCGGCGATGTGACGAAGGAACATTATAAGGAAGGAATATACGTCGGCTACCGCTGGTTTGACGCCTTCGGGATTCCGGCGCGCTACGGCTTCGGCTTCGGGCTCTCCTACGCGAAGTTCACCCTGGAGCCCGGAAAGCCTTCCTTCGACGGCGGGGCTTATCCCGACGGCAGGGTCACGCTTCCCGTGAAGGTGACCAACACCTCCGGTGAATATTCCGGAAGGGAGGTCGTTCAGATTTACGCCGCCTGCCCTCAGGAAGGGATGGAGAAGGAACTCCGGCGGCTCGTGAGTTTTGGCAAGACAAAACTGCTGGGCCCCGGAGAGAGCGGGACGCTGGAGATCTCCTTCCCCTTAAGGGCGCTGGCGTCCTATGACGAAAAGAAGCCCGGATGGGTCACGGGCAGCGGCGATTATGTGCTTCTTGCGGGCAATTCCCTGGAGAGCGCGGCGCCGGCAGCGGTGCTGAAGGTGTCCGGGGAGGTCCTCGAGCGGACGGAAAACATCTGCCGGACAGAGCTTCCCTTCGAGGAGGCGAAGCCGGAAGCCGGGCGCGCCGCGGCAGTATACGCGGAGCTTCTTCAGGCGGCGGCAGGATGCCCGTCACTGGAGCTGGATCTCACCGGAGCGGAGGACATCGTATACCAGTATGATCCTGCTTATGACTCGGTAAGCGGGAAGGCAGCGGAGCTTGTCGAATCCCTTTCGGAGGAGCAGCTGGTGCTTCTTTCCACAGGCGAGGTCAGCAAGGGACAGGGCAGCACCATCGGCGCCGCGGGAATCTCGGTGCCCGGATCTGCCGCGGAGACCGGCGCGTGCGCGAAGGACAAGGGTCTCGCGGAGATCGTCCTTGCGGACGGCCCTGCGGGTATCCGGCTCGCAAAGCAGTACTATGTCAGCGATGACGGTTCGGTGAGGCCTACGCCCTTCGAACTCGCCGTTGAGGAGGGATTCCTTTTCCGCGGGGAGCTGGACACGTCGGGAACCCCTTACTACCAGTACTGCACGGCGATACCGGTGGGAACGCTTCTTGCCCAGACCTGGGATCCGGAGACCGTCGCGGAGTGCGGAAGGCTCATCGCGGAGGAGATGGTGGAATTCGGCGTGACGCTGTGGCTTGCGCCGGGCATGAACATCCACAGGAACCCGCTCTGCGGAAGGAACTTCGAGTACTTCTCCGAGGACCCGGTGCTCTCCGGCCTCATGGCGGCGGCGATGACGAAGGGCGTTCAGGAGACGAAGGGATGCGGAACGACGATCAAGCACTTCGCCTGCAACAACCAGGAGGACAACCGCACGGGCTCCGACAGCATCCTCTCGGAGAGGGCGCTGCGTGAGATCTACTTAAGAGGCTTCGAGATCGCGGTCAGGGAGTCGCAGCCCATGTCCTTAATGACCAGCTACAACCTGGTCAACGGCGTGCACGCGGCGAACAGCTATGACCTGTGCACGAAGGCCCTGAGGAACGAGTGGGGCTTCAAGGGCCTGGTGATGACCGACTGGGGCACCACCAACCGGGATGAGAGCTGCACGGCGGCGGGATGCATGAGGGCCGGAAACGATGTGGTCATGCCCGGGCGGCCCATGGATCACGACAACGTCCGCGCGGAGCTCGCGGACGGAAGGCTGGATCTCCGGGACCTGAAGCGTTCTGTCGGAAGGCTCGCCGACGCGGTATTCCAGTCGCTGCGGTATGAGGAAGAGTAAGCATGGACTGCGGAGACAGGGTCAACGGCGGAGACGGGTTGAGCAGCGGAGATAAACTGAACTGCGGACATGCAGGGCGGCGCGCCGTGATCATCGGCGGCGCGCCGGCTGCGGATTACGCGCTGATGAGGGAGTTTTTACGGCCGGACGACTTCTTCATTTATTGCGACAGCGGGCTGATTCACCGGGAAGGTCTCGGCGCTGCCCCTGATCTCGTCATCGGCGACTTCGATTCCCACGAGAATCCGCATCTTTCCGCGGAGACCATCGTGCTGCCTAGAGCGAAGGACGACACGGACACATTTTATGCCGCGAAGGAGGCGGTGCGGAGAGGCTTTGA
>OMSM01000198.1 GCA_900313745.1 uncultured Lachnospiraceae bacterium | reverse complement strand
GCCCTCTTCCCGGGCTGCCGCATCCATGTACAGGCTGGCAAAGCGGGTGCCGGACACCGGAAAATCCGCCTCGCGGTGCCATTCGCTTCCCTCGTCGCCAACGGTGTAGTACAGCACCGGCGGCTCTTCCAGGGCGCTCGTGTTTTTATCCTTCAGTATGGCGTCGAAGAAGCGGATATATTCGCCGGCCCAGTCGTAGTCCATATTGGGGAAAACTCCCCCATAGTTATGATATATCCCGCAGTGCGGCCAGGGGCCGAGAAGCAGCCTTCCGCCCCAGCTCTTGTAGGTAAGGATCTTGTTGGTGCAGCCGGGATCAAACCATGCGCCGGTGTTCCATACATAAATATGCCCGAACCGGACCGCGTCCATCCGCTCCCAGACCGGGATCTCCAGATTGGGCCTGTATCCTAATGCCGGGTGCAGGTCGTCGCGGTGCATGTTGTGGAAATGCTGGAAAAGGAAGGGCTTGTTGCGCTCATGGTCAAGTTTTGCCTCGTGCGCGAGCGGGAAGTCCGGCGCCGGATCTTCATCTACGGGGACTCCCAGGGGAATCTCCTGGTGATGGTTCGCCGGCATATCCGGGAGACAGCTCACGCCGTTGGGAAAGTTCTGATAGTAGAAATCCATGGAGCAGTCGCAGGGAATTACCGCGAAGAGGTTCTCCGGCTGCTCAGCTGCCGTAATCTCCTGAATCATCCCGTGGTTGGAGCCGCCGTACATCCCGGCCCTGCCGCTGCACCAGTCCTCTCCCGTCATCGCGCCGATCAGCGCCGCCATATCCCTGGCGTCCTTCCTTGTGTAGAAGCCATCGCTGACCCCGTGGGAGGCGCCGGAGCCTCTGACTTCCACAATGGCCACCGCGTACTCCGCCCCGAGGAAGCGCAGAATGGCATTCCTCTCCCAGGGCTCCTCCATCACCTGCCTCCTGGGCGCGTAGCCTGCCCGGATCAGCACCGGCACCTTTGCCTCGGTTACGGGAAGATAAAGGTCGACTGCGACGGGCGTACCGTCACAGCCCGGGTAATAGCGGGAAATTCTCCGGTAATTCATCTCTGTTCTCCTGACATTTCTCTGTAATTCCGGTATAAAATAAATTTTCCGATTAAGGCAGCCTTTTAAGTTTCATTTAAGGTTCGCCTCTTAATCTATTTTACGCGAAAGGGAATAAACGGTCACCCCATGTGCCGTATTCCCGCAGGCCCGCCTTCGCGGATTCTTCTTTGCGGGTTCTGCCTAAGTGAGGGACAGAAATGGACAAACAGTACAGACATGAATGGAAGCACGAGATCTCCTTCGCGGATCTCCTGACCATCCGGCAGCGGATGAAGGCGGTCGCGGAGCCGGATCCGCACGCGGAGGACGGCAGGTATTACATCCGCAGCCTTTATTTCGACAATCTGAATGACAAGGCACTCCGCGAGAAAATCGACGGGGTGAACCGCAGAGAGAAGTGGCGGATCCGCTATTACAATCTGGATCCGCACTCCGTCATCCACCTGGAGAAAAAGAGCCGCATAAACGGCCTCGGCACCAAGTATTCCGAGACGCTCACCTACGAGGAGGCGCAAAGGATCGTCGACGGGGACATCGACTGGATGATGGAGGAAAGGGAGCCCGCCGGCGCGGACACCGGCTGGACGACTAAGGACGGAAAACCCGGCGATAATCCGAAGCGGCCTCTTCTTAAGGAACTGTACTGCAAGATGCGCTACCAGGGGATGCGCCCGCGGACCATCGTCGACTACACCCGGGAGCCGTTCATCTTCGGCCCGGGAAACGTCCGGGTGACACTGGATTACGACATACGCACCGGGCTTCACAGCACGGATTTCCTTAATCCGGACTGCGTGACGATCCCTGCCGGCGACGCGCCGATCATCCTGGAAGTCAAATGGGATGACTACCTTCCCTCCGTCATCCGCGACGCCGTGCAGCTGCCCGGCCGCAGGGCCGCAGCCTTCTCCAAATATGCGCAGTGCAGGATCTACGGATAAGCAGGAATTCCGGCCGCACTAAAGGCCGGTGAAAGGAGCACACAATGACCTTCAATGATATTTTCAAATCCAGTTTCTTAAGCAACGTCGCAAGTGTCAGTCTCTTTGACATGATCCTTGCCATGGTCCTCGCCTTCGCGATCGGCATCTTCATCTATTTCGTCTACCGCAAGGCCTACTCCGGAGTGATGTACTCCGCAAGCTTCGGCGTGACTCTGGTCGCGCTGACCATGATCACTTCCTTTGTCATACTTGCCGTCACGAGCAACGTCGTCCTCTCCCTCGGCATGGTCGGCGCCCTCTCCATCGTCCGCTTCCGCACCGCAATAAAGGAGCCTCTGGACATCGCCTTTCTTTTCTGGGCGATCGCCGCGGGAATCGTGCTCGCGGCCGGGCTCATCCCGCTTGCGGTCTTCGGCAG
>OMSM01000409.1 GCA_900313745.1 uncultured Lachnospiraceae bacterium | reverse complement strand
CAGCGCCCTCACATCCCCGCGAAGACCCTCATCGCCCTTTCGGCGTCCTCTTCCATGGCGTTCTTTGCGGCAAACGCCAGGTCATGGAAGAAAGTGACATCCTCCTTCTCCAGAAGCTCCTTCACCGCCTGCGTCCCGGCCTTGCCCATGTAGCTGTAGTAGTTGATCTTGCGAAGCCCGTTGGCAATTCCCGTGCGGTAGTCCTCGTGGGAGACGCCGCTTCCTCCGTGCATAACCAGCGGAAGCCCGGTCTTCTCCGAGATCACCCTCACCCGGTCGAGATCCAGCACCGGTTTGGACTTGTAGATTCCGTGGGCTGTGCCGAAGCTGGGAGCAAGGGCATCGATGCCTGTCTCGCGGCAGAACTCCTCTGCCTCGTCGGGGTCGGTGTACACCGGGCCGGACGCATTCTCTCCGCCGCCTTCCCTGGAAGGCATCGCGCCGAGTTCCGCCTCCACGCCGCAGTTGTACTTCTTCGCCATCGCAACAGCCTTCTTCGTGTTCTCCAGGTTCTCCGCATAAGGAAGGGTGCTTCCGTCGTACATCACACCGGTGAATCCGATCTCCAGCGCCCTTGCCATGTAGTCCAGGCTCTCGCAATGGTCAAGATGCACGCAGACAGGAACGGATGCCCTCTCCGCCTCCAGAACCATCACCGGGCCGATCATGTCGAGGGGCGCGGTCTCCTCGTGCAGCTGCGCATGGGAGATAATCACCGGGACGCCCAGCTTCTCCGCGGCGCCGATCACCGCATTCATGCACTCCAAAGTAGGGGTATTGAACGCGCCGACGGCGCATTTCTTCTCCTCAGCGAGCTTCAGTATTTCCACAAGATTGACAAGCATTTCTTCCTCCTTTACACCAGCGGCCTTACCGCCTCGTACAGCTTCCTGTACCGCTCGTAGATCTCCATGTATTTCTCATGCATCTCCGGCCGGGGATAATAGGTCTCCACCTCCTGCACCATGGTTTTCGCGGCGTCCTCAAGGTCCGCGAAAAGCCCCGTGCGGATCCCGGCCAGCATTGCCGAGCCCACAGTCCCGGCGTCCACAGTCTTCAGCGCCGTAACAGGAAGATCCAGCACGTCGGCCTTCATCTGCATCCAGACCCTCGAGCGGGCCCCGCCGCCGGTGGCATTGAGCTTGTTAAAATGAATTCCCGAGCCGGCCAGGTTCTCATAATTCAGGCGCATCTCATAGACGACGCCCTCCATGCAGGCCCTGTAGATCTCCGCCGGCGTGGTGGCAAGAGTCAGCCCGATTAGCGCTCCCTTCGATCCGCTGTCCATGTACGGCGTAGCCGCGCCGGCGAAGTGGGGAAGCACCAGAAGGCCGGTGGGCTCATCTTTCCCGTAGGCGTCCTCCATGCTCTGATTGGTCTCGCCCTTTCCGAAGGTTTCCATGCACCACTGGATCAGCGCCCCGCCGGTGTAGGAGAAGGCGTACGCCACATATTTCCCCGGCACGGCGCAGGGCACCACGGCGTACTTGCCCCTGCTCATGATCCGGATATCCGGAAGACTGTCGTAAACCGGCTCCAGGCACTCCACGGTTCCCGCACCGTCCACGGCCGTCCGGCCGTCGAACACGCCGGCCCCGACCGCTGCCGCCACCTGGTCATGCGCAGCGGAGACGATGATACAGCGGGAGTCAAGCCCTGTGCGCCCCGCAGCGTCAGGGGTGACCGTCCCGGCCGAAGTCCCGGTCGGCACCGTCCTGCTCATCAGGGAGACGTCGATGCCCGCGGCATCGAAGATCTCCCGGCTCCACTCAAGTTTTCGTATGTCGAAAGCCATGGTGCGCGTCGCGAGGGAGTAGTCGATCTGCGCCGTCCCCGTCAGGTGCCACACCACGAAATCCTCGATGAGATGGATACGCCTCGCCGCGGCGTACACCTCAGGCCAGTGCCTTTTTATCCACATCATCTTGCTTATGGAGTACATCGCGTGGGGCGCAAGTCCCGTAATCTCCGCGATATTGGAGGCCCCGAGCTTTTCTGTCAGCTCCGCGCACTCCTTATCCCCGCGGGGATCCGTGTAGAGCATGGCGTTGTGCAGCGGCTCCCCCGCCTCGTCGGTCATCACAAAGACCTCGCCAAAACTCGTGACGCCGATACCTCCGATATCCGGCACCTTATCCGCCATTTCCCGGATGACGGCGTACACGCTCTCCATCATCACGGAGATATCCATCTCCTGCGCGCCGACCATGCGGCGGACCGGGTAGTCGCGGTAGGCCTTGCCAAGCTCCGCCCCGTCCTCGCCGAATACCGTGAGCTTGCAGCCGGTGGTGCCGATGTCCAGACCCGCTATTTTCATAAAAATCTCCATGCCGAGCGCTTTGTGCGAGGCTCACACCGGGAAACTGCGGATGCAGTTTCCCGGCTGCGATAAGGGCTGTTTGGGCTCGGCACAAACAGCCGTGTGAAAAATCGGCGCTTCAGCGCGATTTTTCACACT
>OMSM01000410.1 GCA_900313745.1 uncultured Lachnospiraceae bacterium | reverse complement strand
GGAGACATTGAGAAAAAGCTGGTATTTTCCGGCGATATCGGAAACTCGGACCAGCCCCTGATCAATGATCCGACTTATCTGACCGAGGCGGATTACGTAGTCATGGAATCGACCTACGGAAACCGCAGCCACGAAAAACCCGAAATCGGCGGCGTGCGGACAAATTATGCCACGGAGCTGGCAATGGTCCTGCAGGAAACCTTTGACCGGGGCGGAAATGTCGTCATTCCCTCCTTTGCCGTCGGCAGAACGCAGGAAATGCTGTATTTTATCCGGCAGATCAAGCAGGATAATCTGGTAAAAGGCCATGACGGCTTTGAAGTCTGGGTGGACAGCCCGCTGGCAGTGGAAGCTACCGGCGTCTTCATGAACCGGATGTATGAGGACTTCGACGAAGAGGCGAGAGCGCTGCTCAACCAGGGCATCAATCCCATCAGCTTCGCCGGACTGCGTACCTCCGTAACGAGCGAAGAATCCAGAGCAATCAATGACAATCCCGCCAGCAAGGTGATACTTTCCGCGTCAGGCATGTGCGACGCCGGACGGATTAAACATCACCTGAAACACAACCTGTGGAGGCCGGAGAGCACCATCCTGTTTGTAGGATACCAGTCCGAGGGAACGCTGGGCAGAAGCCTGGTGGACGGCGCCGAGAAAGTAAAGCTGTTTTCGGAAGAGATCGATGTCAAGGCAAAAATCCTGGTTCTTCCCGGCGTCAGCGGTCACGCGGACGATGAAGGACTGATGCGCTGGATCAGCGCCTTTACCAAAAAGCCGGACATGGTATTTGTCACCCACGGCGAAGATTCGGTATGCACCTTCTTCGCGGAGCGTGTTAACAGAGAACTGGGGCTGAAAACCTATGCACCCTGGTCCGGCACCATCTTTGACCTGGCTTCGGGAGAATTTGTTTACGAAGCGGAACCGGTGCCGATCCAGAAGAAGGTCAGCACAGAGGATCTGCTGGACGACCTGAAGACCGCGTCGGATTCCTTAAAAGAGATCGAAAAAGAGGCGCTTGCGCAGCCTGATATCATGGTGCGCGGTGAAGACGCCCGGGAGGGCGGCCGCTCCCCGAAAGCAAAAGACAGAAAAGCCGCGGGCATTTATGCCGCACTGGTGCAGGCAGGCCGCCGGCTGATCAACGTCATCCGCGAGAACGAGGGAGGCGCCAACAAAGATCTGCAGAAATTTACCAGTGAACTGAATAATCTGTGTGATAGATGGGAGAGGTAGGGAAACATCATCAGATGTTTCCCTACCCGACCGGCCTAGCGTCGGAGACGCGTATCCTGCGCAGCAGGATTTTGGGCCGACTTCCCTGGTCGGCCCAAAAGGCTGCCAGGTCGGCCTGGCACGAGGTGGTGAATGAAAAAACTACGAATGCCACTCCTCCTCTTTGGCCTTGCCCTTCTCCTGACCGGCTGCGGCCAGCTGGATTCGATGGCTGTTCAGGTGGGACTGAAGGCAAACCCCTATTATCGTGAGGGGGATACCTGGTGGGATCATGGTAACGTGGAGGAGTACTACTTCAATCAGATCCCATCGGAATTAAATGAAATATACCGCGAGCTTTATGCCCGGATCCGGGATTATGAGGATGAGGCGGAGCTTTACGCTTCCGTTTCCTCAGACCAGTTCTGGACGGCGTATTATTCGGTGCTGGCGGACCATCCGGAATTTTTCTGGGTCGGCAGCAATGTGGAAATACAGCAGTCCGGGATGACCGGGAAGGTTGTCAGCTACAAGCTGTCCGTTACGGTGCCCGTATCGGAGCGGGAGGCCATGCGCTCCTCGCTGGAGGCTGCTGCCGACGAGTGCATCGCCGGGATCAGTCAGGATGCCACCGTTTACCAGAAAATCAAATATGTTTATGAGTACCTGATTGACGTCGTGGACTACGCGCAGGACAGCCGCGACAACCAGAACGTGCAGAGCGCGCTGATCTATCACCGCTCCGTGTGCGCCGGTTACGCCAGGGCATTCCAGTATATACTTCACAGAATGGGCTTGTTCTGCACGTATGTGACCGGGAAAATTGAAACCGGCGGCGATCACGGCTGGAACATCGTGCGGATCGGCGACAATTACTACAACGTGGATGTTACCTGGGGAGATCCGGTATTCCTGGGCGGGGACAGCGCAGGTTCCGGGCGGGCAAAGAATTACAATTACCTTTGCTGTACGGACGAAGAGCTGTACCGGACCCATGTCCCGGATACGGAAGTGCGGATGCCGCAGTGCGCGGATGACAGCCTGAATTATTACAAACTGAACGGACTCTACCACGAGACCTTTGATTACAACGACATTTACAATACACTGATGAATTCTGTCTGGGCCGACGAGGATTACTGCGTAATGAAATTCGGCTCCGGAGAAGCATACTCCGCGGCCTGCTATGAGATCTTTGAAAACGGACTGATCTCGGACGCGGCGCAGTACCTGATGGAAGTCTACGGCAAAAGCACCTGGAATTACAGCTACAATACGGACGACGGATTCAATCTGATCACCATATACTGGAAATGAGCAATACCATACATAAAGTTAGAAATATCGTTCTGCATACTCTGTTTCTTGCAGCGCTGTTTGTTGTTTCAGTGCTGTTCTTTTCGCGCATGATCAATCAGGTCTCGCCGGACGCCGCCGAGACAATGAAGGAGTGCACCTTCCCGCTGGTTTACATGCAGCGCGGCGGGGTCAATTTCAACTGCCTGCACGGATATTCGCAGGAGATGGACGTATCCAGAATGCGCGACGGCGTCACGCCGCTTAGCGCGGACCGGACCATTGACATCCTGAT
>OMSM01000411.1 GCA_900313745.1 uncultured Lachnospiraceae bacterium | reverse complement strand
CCGGTGTTTGTTTCGCCGGGTGCGGAAAGAGTGCTCTGCTATGTCTGGGATGAGGAGGCGGGCGAGAACCGCGCCGTAATCCTCCGGACAGGGGACGGGGAGATGCTTGATCTTGGAGAGACGCCGTATTCCGGCATTCCCGCGGCGGCGTGGAGCGCGGACGGGAAACGGGCGGCCTATGCCGCGAACTACAAGATCGCGGCAGCAGGCGAAGAGGGGATACTGTTTACCATCCCGTGCGGAGAGCGTACCGTGCGTTCCATGACCTATCTTGGCGGGGAACTCGCCGTGCTCTACTCCGACCACACCCTCTCCAGGTACGGAGAGGACGGAGCGCTCCTCAGCGAGCTCGAGCTGGACCTGGAGGACTCTCTTATGGGCTTCTATGAGGAGATCCTGTGGGACCGCCCGGAATATGGCCTTATTGTCAGCGCGGACCATCAGGCGTTTCTCGTGGACGCGGACAGCTGGCCGGGAGTGCCTGCCGCAAGGATCGAGAATTACCTGGGCTGTTCCGGGGAGTTTTTCTGGAATTTCACCCCCGGCGCGGAGAGCGGCAGGGTGGTGTACCGGACCGGCCGTTTCCGGAAGCAGAGCATCGAAGAACTGATCGGACTCGGACAGAAGCTTATTGACAATCCATAGAAAAAAAGAGGAGGAACAGCGATGCCGCCTATGAGAGGACCCGGAAGGAACGCCTTTCTTACGGAGGAGGAGAAGGCAAACCTTCCCTCCGTGACGCCGCAGCTCTTAAAGCGCGTTTTTTCCTATCTTGTTCCCTACTGGAAGCAGCTGCTTCTTGCGCTCGGATGCATAATCGTCTCGTCCGTGTTCAGCCTGTATCCGTCCATCCTGACCGGCCGGATCATCGACGAGGGCCTGATCGGGCGGAACATGCGGGCGCTGGTGTTTCTGATCATCGCCTCGCTCCTCGTCACGCTCGCGTCGAACCTCATCGGCGTCCTGGAGAGTTATCTCAACAACTGGATCGCGCAGCATATCACCTTTGACATGCGCAACGCGATGTTCAGGCACCTGCAGAGCATGAGCCAGCGCTTCTTCACCTCCAGCAGCCAGGGCGATATCATCACCAGGATGACGAGCGACATCGACGGAGTGAAGAACACCATCACCAATACCTTCACCAGCATCCTGTCCAACGTCATTACGCTGATCGTCGCGCTCATCGCAATGTACCAGAAGAACTGGGTGCTCGCGACGCTCGGGCTGCTTATCGTCCCGGTATTCACCATCCCGACAAGGCTCGCGGGGAAGACCCGCTGGACGCTCACGAGGGAGTCCCAGGCGCTGAATGATGAGATCAACGGAATACTGAACGAGACGCTGTCCGTCAGCGGCCAGACCCTGGTAAAGCTTTTCTGCAGGGAAGATTCGGAGTATGAGCGCTACCGGACCATCAACCGCCGCATGATCGACCTCAACGTGAAGGAGAGCATGGCGGGACGCTGGTTCCGCGTGGTGCTCAGCACCGTCTCCTCCGTTGGCCCGATGCTGATCTATCTTGTCGGCGGCGTGCTGATGATGAAGTACAGCTCCGACATTTCGGTCGGCGACATCACGGTGATGGTCGCCCTGCTCGGCAGGATGTACGGGCCGGTCAACCAGCTTCTTTCCTTCCATACGGAGTGGGTGCGCTCCATGGCGCTGTTCACCAGGATCTTCGATTATTTCGACATGAAGCCCGAGGTGGAGAACGCCCCGGACGCGGTCATCCCGAAGGCTCCCGCGACAGGAAGCGTGGAGTTTAAGGACGTGGACTTCCATTACGATCCGGAGCGGCAGATTTTAAAGAAGGTGAACTTCTCGCTAAGGAGCGGGAACAGCGTCGCGATCGTCGGCCCCTCCGGCTCCGGAAAGAGTACGCTCGTGAACCTCATCCCCAGGCTCTACGACGTCACCGGGGGCAGCGTAAGTTTTGACGGGACGGACGTGAGAAAACTGGACCTTACCTGGCTCCGGTCCCAGATCGGCGTGGTGACGCAGGAGACCTATCTCTTCAACGGCACCGTGCGCGACAACCTGCTTTACGCGCGCCCCGACGCCACGGAGGAGGATCTTAAGAGCGCCTGCGTGCGCGCGAACATCTGGGATTTCATCAGCAGCCAGCCCGACGGGCTCGACACCGTGGTGGGCAACCGCGGCCTGAAGCTCTCCGGCGGCGAGAAGCAGCGCATATCCATAGCCAGGATACTCCTAAAGGATCCCGCTCTCATCATCTTTGACGAGGCGACCTCTGCGCTGGACTCCATCTCCGAGGCGAAGATCCAGGAGGCGATTGATCCCCTCATCGAATCAAGGACAAGCATCCTTATCGCCCACCGGCTGTCCACCATCCTTGCGGCGGACGAGATCCTGGTCGTAAAGGACGGGGAGATCGTGGAGCGGGGCACGCACAGGAACCTTGTCGAGGCAGGCGGTGTCTACACCGAGCTGTACAACACCCAGTTCGCGAGAGCGATGGACATGGGGAGCACCGAAGAGCAGAAATGATCCATCTTACGGGAAAATCAAAGCAGAATTACGCGTTTTTCCTTGCGATGCTCGCGTTCGTCCTCGGATGCAACTACGCGCTGAGGAGGGCGGACCTGAACCTGATCAACCCCTCGACCGAGCTCTACGAGGCGATGATCATCGCGTGGGGCCTTACGGCGAGGCGGAGGATTATCTCGGGGGAGATCCGGCACGCCCTGATGGGCGGCGCACTCCTCCTTGTCCTGCTTTTCATCGTCCGCGTCTCCAGGTATGACCTGTTCATGGAGGCGTCCAGCAGGCAGCTTCTGCTTTACTCGCACTATGTCATCGTCGCGATGATCCCGGTGATGTCGCTTATCGGAGCGAACTACGTGGACCGGACCACTAAGGAGATTCCGCGGAGAAGGTTTTACCTGATCTGGGCATCTTATCTTGCGCTGTGCGTCTTTATTCTCGCCAATAACCGCCACTCCTGTTTCATCCGGTTTCTCACTCCGGAGGACGCGTCGTCGATCAACCATGCCTATACCATGGAGTGGGGCTACTTCCTCTATATTGCATGGATCGCCGCCCTTACCCTTTGTTCCTTCTTCATTCTTCTTCGCCGCTGCGCGCTCTCCCGCTGCAGGAAGCTGTGGTACATTCCGGCCATTCCCGTGGGAATTGCCTGCGCGCTCTTTGCCTGGTACGCAGCAGAGGGCGGCTCTCCCACGCTGAACGGCGTCAAGCTCTACCTGATCCAGGAGGTCTACGCGCTCTACTTCATCGGTTTCTGGGAGGGATGCATACTGATCGGCCTTATCCCCACCAACACCAGCTACGAGAGCCTTCTGGACATCACCTCCACCGGGGCTGTGCTTCTGGAGGGCAGCGTGGGACCGGAGGAGATGGAGAAGGCCGCCGGCGGGCTTGCCGCAAGGGCGGGCAATGAGGAGGACATCCGCGTCCGGTCCCACAAGGTGTCGGGCGGAATGGTGATGTGGGCGGAGGACATCTCGGTGATCCGCCATCTGAACGATGAACTGGAGGATGCGGCGCAGCGCATCGAGGAGGAGAATGTGCTGCTCGCGGAGGAGAACCGGATCCGCGGCGAGCAGGCGGCGCTTGAGGTGCAGAACCGGCTCTACGACAGGATCGCGGTGATCTTAAGGCCGCAGATGAACGGGATCGAGACCCTTCTTGGCGGGGAGAAGGAGGACAGCTTCCGCCT
>OMSM01000412.1 GCA_900313745.1 uncultured Lachnospiraceae bacterium | reverse complement strand
TCGGAGACAGAGGACTTCTTCTGCTGCCACGGGACCATGATCCAGGCGAACTCCGCCCTGAACAGAGGGATCTATTACCGGGACGGCAGCGCGCTCTATGTATGCCAGTACTTCGACTCTGCGGCCGAATTTGCGCTTTCCGGGCAGAAGGTGAGGGTAGAGCAGAAGGAGGACCGCCTGACGGGAAGCTTCCACCTCTCCAGCACGTCTCCCGAGCGGCAGAGCATCAGCAGCATCACCTCCGAGGTGTCCGGCCACCCGGACCGGAAGGAGGTGTACTTCAGGGTGAACACGGAGCAGCCGGTAAAGATGAAGATCGCCCTGAGGATTCCGTCCTGGGCGGCGGGGGAGCCGGTGATCACCGTAAACGGGGCTCCTGCCGGCGCGGCGGGAGAAGGAGGCTTCGCCGTCCTTGACCGCGAGTGGGCCGACGGAGACACCGTGATGATAAGCCTTGGCAAAGAGGTGCGCATGGAGCGCCTTCCCGGGGACAGCGAGCTCGCCGCCTTCACCTACGGACCCGAGGCACTCGCCGCGCTCTCGGAGGAGACGCCGGTGATCCATGTCGATCCGGAGAATCCGGGAGGGGTCCTCGTCCACGACACCGAGCGGGAGTGGGGCGCGTGGCATGAGCGCTTCCGCACGAAGGGACAGGAGAGAACCGTCCGCTTCGTCCCGGTCCGCGAGATCGGATACGAACCCTATTCGATGTATTTCCGCGCCGGGGATCGCTGAGAACATGTTTGCGTGTACAATAAATACGGAACCGGCAAATGCTTAAGCTGCCCGGCACAGGGCCGTGGCGGCACGACATCAGGATTCAGGGAGATAATTATGGGCTTAAAGTACATGTCTTCAGACGGAAAAGCACTCATCTACAGGAACAACGGGGAGACCCTCCGCATTGAGCCCTGGGGGAAGGATTCCCTCCGCGTCCGCTCGGTCATGATGGGTGAATTTATCACCGAGAACTATGCTCTTCTTCCAAGGGAGGCGGAGGAAGGTGCGGAAATCGTCACCGCTGCAGATCCCGGAGCGGCGCTTCACAACGTCGGCGGCGACCCGGGAAGCGAGGCTGCGGAGGATATCCGTTTCGGCAGCATAACCAACGGAAAGATCCGGGCCGAGATGTACGTCGACACCTGGCGCAACGACGCAGTGATTTCGTTCTTCAACAGCAGCACCGGCGAGCTTCTCTTTAAGGAGGAGGGCCCCGGCGGCGCGCTGAACAAGCACTCCCGCTGCTTCAAGCCCCGCGTCGGCGGCGATTTCGAGCTCACCGTCAGCTTCAGGGCAAGGGAGAAGGAGCATCTCTACGGCATGGGCCAGTACCAGCAGGAGCTGCTCGACATCAAGGGCTGCACGCTGGAGCTTGCCCACAGAAATTCCCAGGCGTCCGTGCCCTTCGTGCTCTCCGATGCGGGCTACGGCTTCCTCTGGAACAACCCCAGCGTCGGCCACGTGAGTTTTGGCCGCAACGTCACCCAGTGGTACGCGTCCTCCACTCCGGAGATGGATTACTGGATCACCGTCGGCGACACACCGGACGACATCGAGAGGAATTACTCGGAGGCAACGGGCAGGGTCCCGATGATGCCGGAGTACGGCCTCGGCTTCTGGCAGTGCAAACTGCGCTACTGGAACCAGGAGGAGCTCCTGGAGATCGCCCGCACCTATCATAAGAAGGGCGTCCGCGTGGACGTGATCGTCTGCGATTTCTATCACTGGCCTCACTGCGGTGACTGGCGCTTCGACCCGTATTATTTCCCGGATCCGAAGGCCATGATCGACGAGCTGAAATCCTACGGGATGGAGCTCATGGTCTCCATCTGGCCGCAGGTCAACGTCGACAGCGAGAACTATAAGGAGATGGTCCAGCGCGGCCTTCTCATGAAGGCGGAGTACGGCATCGACGTCGTGCAGCGATGCGTCGGCGAGAACTCCTTCTACGACGCCACCAATCCCGAGGCGAGGGCCTATGTGTGGGAGAAGGTGAAGAAGAACTACTACGACGACGGAATCCGCGTCTTCTGGCTGGACGAGGCGGAGCCCGAGATTGAGACCTATGATTACGAGAACTACCGCTATCACATGGGCTCCGCGCTGAAGGTCAGCAACATTTATCCGCTGGTCTACGCGAAGACCTTCTTCGACGGAATGACCTCGGCCGGCCAGGACAAGGTGGTGAACCTCCTGCGCTGCGCCTGGGCGGGATCCCAGCGCTACGGCGCACTGGTCTGGTCCGGCGACATCTCCAGCGACTGGGAGACCTTCCGCAGGCAGATCTGCGCGGGCCTGAACATGGGCATCGCTGGCATCCCGTGGTGGACCACGGACATCGGCGGCTTCGGAGGGGCGAACATCTACGACGAGAAGTTCCACGAGCTGCTTGTGCGCTGGTTCGAGTGGGGCACCTTCTGCCCGGTCATGCGCCTGCACGGCGACCGCGATCCGCACACGCCGGTGAAGCAGAGCGACGGAACGCCCGGAATGGGCAGCGGCGCCTCCAACGAGATCTGGAGCTACGGCCCGGCGGTCGAGGAGATCCTCACCAGCCACATTATGCTGCGTGAGCGCATGAGGGACTACACCAGGTCACTGATGGAGGAAGCCCATGAGGTGGGACGCCCCGTCATGCGCCCGCTCTTCTATGAGTTCCCCGGAGACGCAAATACCTGGGAGATCAAGGATGAGTACTTCTTCGGCGCAGATCTTCTTGTGGCGCCCGTGCTCTCGCCCGATGCGAGACAAAGGGAGGTCTATCTCCCGGAGGGTG
The DNA here is from genome assembly GCA_900313745.1 of uncultured Lachnospiraceae bacterium. GTDB lineage: Bacteria > Bacillota > Clostridia > Lachnospirales > Lachnospiraceae > CAG-791. The sequence continues at coordinate 2,634 of OMSM01000412.1, read as the reverse complement.
CCTCCTGGACGGAGGTCCATACGGGCAAAACTTATGAGGGAGGAAGCACGGTGACTGCGGACGCGCCCCTGGAGTATATCCCCGTATTTGCGAGGGACGGAAGGCAGGCGGAGCTGTTCGCCTGATCAGGCGGCAGGACATAATTCATAAGCGTCAGGAAAGCCCCGCCCGCATACCGCGGCGGGGCATCCGGGGCAGCAGGACGGGGAAATCCGGCGGGAGTAATATCCGCCGGGTTTCCCCGTCTTTCTTATCAGCACATCCGGTTTTACGGTCTGAGTTCACGCTGCCGGCCCGGGACGGCGGAAGTTTTACATTTTATTCACTATTTCTTAGTCAAATGTTTAGTGTTCTCCCATAAAGTTCGGGAGTATACTATAATAGATTAATTATGCGGGAAGAGAACCGGCCGGAGAAAGCCGGAACAGCCCGCCCGAACTGCCGGTTTGTTTTATTATCAGACGGAGAATGGACAATGCGTAATACGAAATGGTACGAGCTGCTGCTCCCGATCACCTATATCGGAATGGTCGCCCTGTGCGTCTATCTGAATGTTTTCACCAGGCACGGCGAGGGAACGGCGAATATCATCGTCAACGGCGTCATGTTTTTCATCGTTGCAATCATTTTCCTAAAGTGCCAGCTGGGGAGCTTCCGCCCGGTGGGCAGCATCACCGCGGACCTGAAGCGGGTGAAGGACAAGATCCATTCGGACGCGCTGCGCGCCCACCAGTTCCTGTGGCAGCAGTACAAGAATGACGGCCAGAGCCTCTTCGAGGACGACATCCTTAAGGAGGAGTACCGGGATTTCCTCTACGAGATGGACCGCATCTCCAAGGCGGACCAGTCCCGCACATACTACCGCTGTGATATCGAGGACTACATCAATTTCGATCTCACCGACAGCGTGATCCACAGGAACATGCTGAATCAGGTGTCCGGAGCAATGACGGGTCTGGGAATCCTCGGAACCTTCATCGGACTCTCCCTCGGACTCCAGAGCTTCAACACCGGGACGACGGCGGAGATCACCAACAGCATTGCGCCCCTTATGGACGGCATCAAGGTCGCGTTCCACACCTCCATTTACGGCATGATCTTCTCCCTGGTCTTCAACTACGTATACAAGAGGAAGCTGGAGGAGGCGGAGGCCGCGGTGGACGGCTTCGTCAACTACTACAAGAAATATGTGCTCCCGGACACCTCCACCGACGGAATCAACCGCCAGATGGAGCTGATGAGGCAGCAGAACGACGCGATCCACTCCCTGGACGTCACCGTGAAGGAACAGCTTCCTTCCCACCTGACCCAGCTTCTTGCGCCGCAGTTCGACCGCTTCAACAAGAGCATCACCGATTTCCGCGAGATGGCAACGGAGAACCAGATGGCGGCGCTGTCCTCCATCGTGAACAGCTTCGTCGCCGAGATGAACCGCTCGCTCGGGGATTCCTTCAACAAGATCAGCTACACGGTGAACCAGAACTACACCCAGCAGCAGGAGAACGCGAGACAGATGCAGGAACTTCTGCTCCGCACCGGCGGCTCGGAGCAGAACATGCGCGAGATCGAGCGCCAGACCGGCTACATGGCGGAGGCGCTGACCAACTACACGCAGAATATCCAGAATCTCCAGAACGCGGTGAACCAGAACATCATCGACATGTCCCAGCAGACGCAGGCAAACCAGGCGCTGATCGAGAGGGAGCAGGACTACCTGACCAACCTCGGGACCTACAGCCGCTCGCTGACCGAGTCCGCGGAAGTTTTCGTCGGAGAGCTCAAGGAAATGAAGGAGACCCTCTCCGGGCTGCATGAGCGCATGGCGAAGCTCCCGGACAATGTGGAGAACAGCCTGAAGCTCATTGACAACGATCTTTTGGACACCATCGACGCCATCGGGGAGGTGCGCACGACCTTGGACCGGCTCGCCTCCGACGTGCAGCGTCAGTCCGTGAATCAGGGGAGATAATCAATGGGGCGCAACACACATCACAGAAAACAGGATGAGGAGACCAATTACTGGCTGTCCTATTCCGATATGATGGCCGGCCTTCTTCTGACCTTCGTGCTGATCATCGCGGTGAACATGCTGCATTCCAAGGTCCAGTTCGACGCCAAGCAGGAGGAGCTCGCCGGAAAGGAGCAGGCGCTGATCGTCCAGTCGAACGAGCTTGCCGCGGAGAGAAGCACCGTCGCTGACCAGCAGGCCCTTCTGGACATCCAGCAGGAGGCCCTGAATGCTCAGCAGCAGAAGCTGACGGAGCAGGAAAAACTCCTCGCGGACGCGGAGACCACGCTGAGAGACCAGCACGCGCTGCTGGATGAGCTCTCCAGGGTCATGAGCGAGCAGCAGGCCAAGCTCGACAACATCATCGGCATACGCCAGGACCTGATCGAGGCGCTGCAGGAGGAGTTCCGCAACTCCAACCTCCAGATCGCCGTGGACGAGAAGACCGGAGCGATCACCTTTGATTCCAGCATCCTCTTTGAGTACAACGAGGCGACGCTGACGGACAAGGGAAAGGAATATCTCTCCGAGTTCCTTCCGCGCTATGTGCGGATCCTGATGAGCCCGGAGTACAAGGATTATGTCTCCGAGATCATCATCGAGGGCCACACGGACAGCAGCGGAAC
>OMSM01000413.1 GCA_900313745.1 uncultured Lachnospiraceae bacterium | reverse complement strand
TCCGTGACAAGAGCGTCCACATCCGTGTAGTTCCGCTCCCTTGTCACGCCCCTGCCTCTGTCCTCCTCCGTCACCACCCGCACATTGTCGGTGTGGGTCTGCATCGACAGGACAACATCCTGCGCGGTCTTTCCGAGGAAGGAGGCCGCGGTCTCAAAGTTCGCGAGAACATTCTCCCGGGAATCCCGGCTGTTAAACCGGAGATTCACCCCCCGGTACGGTCCCGTGCCGGCTCCCCCGATTCTCGTGGTGAAGGCAGTTCCTGCGAATCCGGAGCGCTCAATCACCGGGAAGGACAGGTACATTGCTTCCTTTCCGTCCCTTATAATCCGGTTTTCCCGGTATTCAGCGCACACATGTACCGCTTCCTCTGTCCAGGCTGTTCTCTCCGCTGCCATAAGAAAATCTCCGTTCCGGGCAATTAATTCTCAGAATGCGTTGACGATGTGGCTGATCTTCCCCCGGTCCGATGCGATCACGTCAAAACGCATCTTCGCCCCGGGATCGATTCCGTTCTCTTTAAGATAACAGAGGGCAGTCCTGGTAATCGCCTCTTTCTTTGCGCGGTTCACCGCCTCCGCCGCGCAGCCGAAGCGCATGGTTCTCCGGTGCTTGACCTCGACGAAAACGAGGCATCCCTCCGGATCTGCCGCGATGATATCGATTTCTCCCAGCGATGTCCGGTAGTTTCTCCTCCGTATGCTGTACCCCTTCTCCTTCAGATAATCCGATGCCTTCTCCTCGTATTCCGCGCCGATATCGTGGGTTGAACGGACCTCGGAGACAGTTCCCGGATCGATGAAATGCCCGATGAAGCTGCTTCTGTGAATCGGGCAGGGACCGTATTTCTTCAGCGCCTCAATATGGTCAGCACTTCCGTACCCCTTGTTTCCTGCAAAGCCGTACGCGGGATAGAGCGCGTCCATCTCCTCCATGTATCTGTCCCTTGTCACCTTGGCAAGGATGCTCGCCGCGGCAATGGAATAGCATTTTGCGTCCCCCTTCACCACCGGCATCTGAGGAAGATGCAGCCCCGGAATGCGCACTGCGTCCGCGGCGACGGCTTCCGGCGCGGGATCAAGGCTCAGCACGGCTTCCCGCATAGCTTCATAGGTCGCCTGAAGGATATTTTTCCCGTCGACGGTCTCCGGGCCGACCATGACCACCGCCCAGGAGACAGCCTCGGAGACAATGCGCTCATAGAGCTCGTCCCTCGCTTTCGGGGACAGTTTCTTTGAGTCGTTGATGCCGGGGATCTCCCGGTCCGGAGGCATGATCACCGCGCCTGCCGCGACAGGCCCGGCGAGCGGTCCCCGTCCCGCCTCGTCCACTCCGCAGACATATCCGCCGGTCAGGTAATCGGAAAGGATATCCTGCTCAAATGTGTGCATCCTCCTCACCCGGTCTGCCTCTGCCTCGAGGCGGGCAAGCTTCTTCACGGCGGCTGCGGCCATCTTCCGCACGCCCTCCCGCTCATCTCCTGCGTGGGAAAGAATAAAAGCGTCCAGCAGCTCAGAATTATCGCCTGCGGCGGCAAGTTCAGCTCTTATCCCGCTCACAGGGACAGTTTTCACGTCACCCACAGCCGGTTATTCCTCCCTGCTCCTGTCGTCATACAGCGATCCGAACCGGGAAAACGGCCAGATCCTGGTAAACACCCGGCCGATCAGCTCGGACCGCTTAATCGGCCCGACGGCAGGGTCTCTCGAATCCTGGGAGTTGTTTCTGTTATCCCCGAGGACGAAGTACTCGTCGTCCGCCAGCGTGATCTCCACTGCCGCTATTCCCGGATCAATCATCACCTCGCGGCCGTATCCGTCGTCCACAGCCTCCCCGTTGATATACAGGGTTCCGTCAAAGTCGATCCGCACGCGCTCCCCCGGAAGCCCGATGATTCTCTTGACGAAATAGGTCTTCTCCGCGTAGTGGAAGGGGAAAACGATGATGTCGTATCTCTCCGGATCGTGGAAACGGTAGCTGATCTTTTCGACGATGAGCTGATCCCCGTCCTCCAGCGTCGGAACCATGGAGGTTCCGATCACCTCCGTTCTCTGCCCGATGAAATGGATGATGAGATAGGTTCCAAGCAGCACTCCTGCCGTATAGATCAAAAACTCCAGAATTCCCCTGATCAGTTTATTCATATTGCCTCCAGTGTACAGCGGCCGATCCGGCCGGCGCGGAAATCGTCAATTACCCTCTTCGCCGTCCTCTCAAGGTCCGGCTCTCCGCCCTTTGCCAGTATCCGCTGGCTCTCCCCTATAAGGGAAAGAACTTCCGCGTCCTTCTTCTCCGGAAGGACTTCAAAGCGGTAGCGCTCCTCCAGAAGCCCGGGGTATTCCCTCCTCAGGTAGCTAATAAGGTACAGCGACAGCTCTTCCGTATCCAGTATTGTGTCATTGATTGTCCCGGTTACGGCAAGCCGGCGGCCGATCTCCTGGTCGTCAAATTTGGGCCAGAGAATACCCGGCGTATCGAGAAGCTGAAGCTCACGGCTTAATGCTATCCACTGCCTGCCCTTGGTCACTCCCGGCTTGTTCCCGGTTTTGGCCGCGCCGCGGCCTGCAAGGGTATTGATAAGCGTCGACTTCCCCACGTTGGGAATTCCTGCGATCATGACCCTGACCGGACGGCCGACGATCCCGCGCTTCCTGTCGCGCGC
>OMSM01000426.1 GCA_900313745.1 uncultured Lachnospiraceae bacterium | reverse complement strand
TGCTGCATCGACTCGGCAAATCCCTCCTCATCGACGCTTATTCCCTCTTCCTGGGCCATCTCGACGGTCAGCTCGAGCGGGAACCCGAAGGTATCGTAGAGATAGAAGGCGGACTTTCCGTCCAGAGATGACGCGCCTTCCTCCTTCTTCGCGTCGAGAAGCTTCCTGAACTCCTTCATTCCGTTCTCAAGGGTGCTCTCGAAGCGCGCGATCTCCCTTCCGAGCTCATTGAGCACAAACCCGCGGTTCTTCACGAGAAGCGGATAGCTCTCCCCGTAGATGCTGTCGATGTAGATCGACGCGATGCCGGTCATATCCGACGTCTTAATTCCGAGCGCCCTGCTGTGCCTCACGGCGCGGCGGATCAGCCTCCTCAGGATATAGCCCGCACCGCTGTTGTCGGGAAGAAGTTTTGCCTCATCGCCGATAAGCATGACGCTGGTGCGAAGATGATCCGCAAGGATGCGCATGGAGCGGGTGATCTTCTCGTCCTCCCCGTATTTGTGCCCGGAGAGCTCCTCGATCTTCGTGATAACCGGCACGAACACATCCGTGCGGTACACATCCTTGGTTCCGTTTAAGAAGGCAAGAATGCGCTCGAGACCCCAGCCGGTGTCGACGTTTTTCTGCTTAAGCGGAGTGAGCGTGCCGTCGTGATGCTTCTCATACTGCATGAACACGTCGTTGCCGAGCTCGGTGTACTTGCCGCAGCTGCAGCCGGGGCCGCAGTCCGGGCCGCAGTCCGGGACATCGGCGATGTAGAACATCTCACTGTCCGGGCCGCAGGGGCCGTATTCCAGTCCCCACCAGTTGTCCTCGGCGGGAAGATAATAGATATTCTCCTTTTTGAAGCCGGAGCGGATGCGGCAGGCAGCGCCCTCCTCGTCCCTCGGGGCATTCTCGTCGCCCTCGAAGACCGTTGCGGCGAGATGGTCGGCATCAAAGCCGAACACCTCGGTCAGGAGCTCAAAACTCCACTTGCAGCGCTCTTCCTTGAAATAATCGCCGAGGCTCCAGCTGCCCATCATCTCGAAGAAGGTGACGTGGCTCTTGTCGCCGACCGACTCGATATCATTGGTGCGAACGCACCCCTGAACGTTGCAAAGCCTTGTGCCGAGGGGGTGCTTCTCCCCAAGGAGATAAGGCATAAGCGGCTGCATTCCGGCGACGTTGAACATAACTCCGGTCGAGCCGTCCGAGACGAGGGATACCGCGCCGCAGTTCACATGCCCGCGGTCCTCGTAAAACTTGATCCAGGTCTTTCTGAGCTCCTCAGAAGTAAATTGTCTCATCGTTATACCTCGCTGAGGCAAAACCCGCGAATGCGGTTCTGCCGAAATCAGAAGTCGAATTTGTCCTCAAACCAGCCCGCAAGCTCGTCGATCGGAACTCTTACCTGCTCCATGGAATCCCTGAAGCGGATTGTCACCGCGCGGTCGTTCTCCGACTCAAAGTCATAGGTCACGCAGAACGGCGTGCCGATCTCATCCTCCCTGCGGTAGCGCTTGCCGATATTTCCGCGGTCGTCGAAATCGCAGTTGTACTTCTTCGAGAGTTCCGCGTAGATCTTCTCCGCGCCTTCGGACAGCTTCCTGGAGAGAGGCAGGACCGCAATCTTCACGGGCGCAAGCGCGGGATGGAAATGCATCACCGTGCGGACGTCGCCCTCCGCGATCTCCTCCTCGTCGTAGGCGGCGCAGAGGAACGCGAGCACTACGCGGTCCGCGCCGAGCGAGGGCTCAACGACATAAGGGACGTACCTTGAGCTGTCCGTATCGTCAAAGTAGGAAAGATCCTCGCCCGAGGTGTTCTGATGCTGGGTGAGGTCATAATCCGTGCGGTCGGCGATGCCCCAGAGTTCGCCCCAGCCGAAGGGGAACAGGAACTCAATATCGCTGGTCGCCTTGGAATAGAACGCGAGCTCCGCCGGATCGTGATCGCGGAAGCGCAGTTCCTCGTCCTTTAAGCCGAGGGTGTGGAGCCAGTCAATGCAGAACTGCTTCCAGTAGGCAAACCACTCGAGATCCGTGTCGGGCTTGCAGAAGAATTCCATCTCCATCTGCTCGAATTCCCTCGTCCTGAAGGTGAAGTTGCCGGGGGTAATCTCATTGCGGAAGGATTTGCCCACCTGGCATATGCCGAAGGGAATCTTCTTCCTGGAGGTGCGCTGCACGTTCTTGAAATTAACGAAAATGCCCTGCGCGGTCTCCGGACGGAGATAAATCGTGCTGGAGGAGTCCTCCGTCACGCCCTGGAAGGTCTTGAACATCAGATTGAACTGGCGGATATCCGTGAAATTATGCTTGCCGCAGGTCGGGCAGGGGACGTTGTTGTCCTTGATAAATGCCATCATCTCATCGGCACTCATGGCGTCCACAGGCTTCGGAAGAGTGATGCCCTTCTCACCGCAGAAGCCCTCGATGAGCTGATCCGCGCGGAAGCGCGCTCCGCACTCCCTGCAGTCCATAAGCGGATCGGAGAAGCTCTTTAAATGACCGCTGGCCACCCAGGTCTGGGGATTCATCAGGATCGCGCAGTCCACGCCCACGTTCAGGGGGCTCTCCTGCACGAACTTGCGCCACCATGCGCGCTTGACGTTGTTTTTGAGCTCAACGCCGAGAGGACCGTAATCCCAGGTGTTGGCCAGTCCTCCGTAAATCTGGGAGCCGGGGAAAATAAAGCCCCTTGTGCCGGCCAGATTGACGATTTTTTCCATTGTCTTCTCCATTTTCGTTCTCTCTCCTGTTTATTTTAATATGAACATTGCCGGGTTTAATTCGGACACCGCGTCCTGGATCGCCGCCTTCCTCTTGTCGGTGACCCTTGCGTTCTCCGTGCAGTACATGATATCCGAGGGCAGTTCCACAAGGACTGGCTCGCTGATGATCACGAGGCTGTGGTTTCCGAGCCTCTCAAGCTCGGCGCTGCTCAGCAGCACATCGCTTTCCACCTGGGAAGGCACGGAGAGCAGCGGACTAAGGTCATATCCCTCCAGGGAAGCGTAATGCACGGTTCCGAAGTAGGCGACGGTGTCATTGAACGAGGCGTAGTCTGAAGCGGAGGCGTAATTCATAAGGAGCGCGGCCTTCCCGTTCTTCACTTCCAGCTTCACGAACTCCACACTGCTCTTTTCGCCGTCCGCAGGGCTTAAAGCCTTAAGCTCCTCGTCTATCCTCTGCTCCAGCTCTTCCCTGCTGTAGAGGCTCTCGTCGAAGGACTCCACCGAGGTTACCGAGAAGGCCCCGTTCCTGGAGACCACCACCGTGCTCTCCTGCCTCGGGCTGTCTTTTCTTCCGCACGAAACAAGGAAAAAAGCTGCGGCACAGGCCGCTGCGATACGCAGCCCGGCCAGATTCCTTATCCGGTTTTCACGAGTTTTGCCTGTATGCATATTCAGGGACCTCAGCCGCATCGTTTCCCAATACGCAGGTAAAGCAGCCGGAACACTCCGCTTTCCCTGCCGGAAGCAGTAAAATACGCAATATCATATTATATGCAAAGAAAGCCCCGGCCGCAAGAGCCTGCGTCCCCGGGGCTAAAGTACATCAAGAAGTTCCGCGCTCTTAAAGCTGTGCCGGAAGTAGTCGGACGCAGCTTTTCTGCTGAATCGGACGAGTTCGGAGAGAACCTCATCACTTAGGGTGAAGGAGAAAAGCTTCTCCGGCGGAGCGGAAGCAATAAAAAGCATGGCGTACACCGTATCCGGGAGAAGCTTCTGCCTTGTCCTGTCGTCCGGCTCCCTGAACTCCCCCTCGATTACCACGCACTTCAGCTCGAAAACCGCCCGGACCAGCGTCCGCGGAACAGACGGCTTCTCCAGAGCGCGGAGGCAGACGTAAAGGAGTTTTAAGAGCATCGCCTCGTCATTGTTCTCTCTCGTGATATAGTCCATCACCTCGAGAAAGTACATGCCGTAGAAGCACGCGTCCATGTCACTTCTCAGCCCGCCGAAGTAATTGACGATCTCTGCGTCCGCCATGACATTTGAGCTTTTTCCTGAGCGAATTACGAAGCGGCCGAAGGTCATCTCCGTGCTCGGTCCCATAAGATGGCTGTTCTGTCTTCTCGCCCCTCTCGCGAAGCAGGAGATCTTTCCCCTCTCGGCAGTCAGAAGCACGACCCGCCGGTCGTATTCCCCCACGGGCGTGGATTTAAGCACGATCCCGTTTACGGCATCGTCCGGATTCGAATTTGCTGCACCCATATAATTATGCCCCCGGCTAAGGCCGGGGGCCTCCTCTTACAGTTTTCTGATATCGTAGCCAAAACTTGACAGCTGCTTCTCGCTGTCCCTCCAGTCCTCACGGACCTTGACGAAAAGCTTCAGGTTGACCTGGGTCTGAAGAAGCTCCTCGATATCCTTTCTCGCCGCAGTCCCGATCTTCTTGATCATCGCCCCGCCCCTGCCTATGATGATGGCCTTGTGGGCATTTCTCTCCGTGATGATCTCCGCATCGATATCGGTGATGACGCCGCTCTTCGTCTCTCTCTCCTTCATGGACACCACTGTGACGGCGATCCCGTGGGGCACCTCGTCCTGCAGAAGGCGCAGGGCCTTCTCCCGGATGATCTCCGCGGTGATCTCCCTCTCCGTGGAATCGGTCACCGTCTCCTCGTCGTAGAACGGTTCTCCCTCGGGAAGACAGCGGAAAAGGACATCCATCAGCTCATCCGTCCCCTGCCGCTTCGTCGCGCTTAAGGGAATGATGTCG
>OMSM01000414.1 GCA_900313745.1 uncultured Lachnospiraceae bacterium | reverse complement strand
TGCTCGAGTGGCTGAAGAGGCACGCCTGGAAAGCGTGTGTACCCCAAAAGGGTATCGCGAGTTCGAATCTCGCTCTCTCCGCACAAAGGAATGCAGCCCGGCGCAATGCGCCGGGCTGTTTTCGGCTCCGGCCCGTCGGAAGCTTGCTTCCGTAAGGGACCGGGGACGGAAACTGGCCGATGACCGCAGGTCACGGGCTGCATTCTATGCTTTGCAGGACCCCCCGGGAGGGCATCGAGATGTGCGAGGAAGCGGTAGCGACCGAGCAAATCTCGCTCTTCCTTCCACGGCGGCTGAAGCCGCCATCGTCGCTTCGCTCCTCCAAGCAGGACCCCCCGGGAGGGCATCGAGATGTGCGAGGGAGAGGCAGCGACCGAGCAAATCTCGCTCTTCCATACAGCCCCCTCCCTGCACGGTCCGCACCGATTTCAAGGGTTTTCAGGCCCGACCGTGACAGGCGTGACACGGGCGGGCTCGATTTGCCCCCGAATCAGGCCCGACCGAGCAATCATACTCTTTTGTTTCAGGGACCGCGGTAAAGATAAGGCGGAAGGGGCAGCACGGAAGATGTTCGGGATAAAAACGAAAAGATTTAGTATATTCGCAAATCGTTTATAATTAGTCGATGAAGAAAAAGGGGTATAATGTCCTGGGCATAGTCCTGGCCCTGCTGCTGGTGTTTGTTGTAGCCTGCGTCCACTCGGCGCGTGACCTCCGGCGGCTGAGCCGCGACTCCAAGACCCTGGCAAAGCTGGAGCTTGGGTATGTCAACTCCTCCCTGAACGAAGCGATGAACGACATCCGGCAGATCGTGTTCGACCTGTCCATCCCCGTCAGGCATCTTGTGGATATCGACCGGACCGGCGGTGTGGTGAATCTCGCCAGGGGAATCCTCTCCGACAATCCCGACATGTGCGGCTGCGGCCTGGTCTTCTTCCCGTCCTATGTCGAGACCCACCCCAATTGTCAGGACATTGGCCTTATCAGGGACGGTGACGAAATAAAGAATCTCACCATAACAAGGGAGGGTTTTGAAGGCTCCGAATGGTACGACATACCATTGAACCAACGCCGTGACGTCTGGACGGACCCATACATGTCAAAGGTCTATGGAATATCGGTCTGCACATTTTCCCACCCGATCATCAACGGGAAGGACGAACTCGCCGGAGTGTTCCTTATCGACTTTCCCTCCGACTGGATGAAGCAGAAGATCGGCGAGAGGCGTATTTACAGCGATGCGGAATTCGTCCTTCTCAACGCCGACGGAAAGGTGGTCCTGTCGAGTGACGGCTCCTTGGGGATGCCGGACGAACGGCACAATTTCATATACCGCGGAGCTGTCGGCAGCCGCGGCGCGGAGATGATAATATCAGTCCCGTACCGTACTATTTATGCCGATTTCATCCGTGACGCCATAGTCACGGCCTTTATCGGCCTCATGATAGTCCTCCTGATGCTGTTTATCTTTTTCGGCATACTCCGCGGCGAGCGCTCCCGGCAGAAGGCCGAGACGGAGAGCCGCCTGATGGAGAAGGAGATGAACATCGCCCACGACATCCAGATGGGCATGGTGCCCGCCAGGTTTCCGGACAGGCCGGACGTGAAGATCTTCGCCAAGATGGTTCCGGCCAAGGAGATCGGCGGCGACTTCTACGACTTTTTCATCCGAGACGAAAAGCTTTATTTCTGCATCGGCGATGTCAGCGGCAAGGGAGTGCCGGCTTCACTGCTGATGGCAATGTCGAGGATAATGTTCCGAACCCTGGGAGACCGGGAGAGCAATCCGCGTATCATAGTCTCCTCCATGCACAGCCGCATCAGGGAGCTGGGGGGTCGGAATATGTTCGTAACCTTCTTCGCCGGAGTGCTGGACCTTCCTACCGGTACTCTCCGCTACTGCAACGCCGGGCACAACCCTCCCGCCATCGTCGAGGATGGCCGGTGCGGGTTCCTCCACGTGAAGCCCAACACCCCTCTCGGTTTCCTCCGCGAGTATTCATACACGATGGAGGATACCACCATCAGGGCCGGGAGGACCCTGTTCCTATACACCGACGGGGTCACGGAAGCGATGGACAGGAATCAGGTCCTATTTGGCGAGGACAGGATGAAGGAGGCCCTGGAGGCGTGCGGAAGTACCGACCCCGAGGTGCTTACTGAAAAGACATGCGAGGCAGTCGGAAGATTCGTTTCGGGCGCCCCCCAGAGTGACGACCTCACCATCCTTGCAATCCGCTACATCCCGCAGCAGGAGACCGTACTCCTGGAAAAGACCATCATCCTGGAGAACGACAGGAAGGAAATCGCCCGCCTGGGCGGATTCATCGAGGAATTCGCAGCCGGGGCCGGGATGGACCGCAAGGTACAGCTGGATATCAACCTCGCCGTCGAGGAGGTCGCGACCAACTGCGTACTCTACTCATATCCCGAGGGCTCCAGGGGCACGGTCGAGGTGACTGCCCGCAAGACTCCGGAGAGATACGTCTTTATCATAAAGGACACCGGGAAGCCGTTCGACCCGACGGCCGCACCGGAAGCGGACCTCAAGCGGAACAGCCACGAGCGCCGCAAGGGCGGGCTCGGCATTTTCCTCGTCCGCAAGGTGATGGATACCATCAACTACGAGTACTCGGGCCGTTACAATATCCTCACGATGACCAGGAATCACTCCGCCACGGTGTAAACGTAGCGGTCGCGGACCACGGAGCGGAAACATACGCCTTCCGCACGGCCGAGCAGTCCCGGCAGGTCGTCGGTGAGGCCCTCGCCGGTGAGTTTGAGGTAGCTTTCCTTTACCGTCCAGAGCCGCGTGAACTCTACCGCCGGGTCCGGTGAGGCGAGTACCCTGCGGATCTCTTCCCCGCTCAGCACCCTCTCCATAACATCCATGTCCGGAGTCATGACGGCCTCTATGTCTATGCCCACCGGTGAAGCTGCGACTGCGCAGGCGGCGGCCTCCGGGCAGTGGCTGAGATTGAAGTGGAGCGACCGGTGGTCCGGGAAGAACGGCTTTCCGTGCTCCCCGAAGGCGACCACGGGCACGTCCGGGAGCCCCAGGCCGAGACAGGCTTCCCGAAGGAGAAGCCAGGCGGCGATGCTCTGCCTGGTATCGGACTCCCTCACATACCGGAGCGCCTTCTCCAGCCGCCATGGCTGAAGAAGCGCTGCCGCAGCGTCGAGGTCGATCCCTGTCAGGGCGTCATTTACGAGGACCATTGCAGGATCCGCGTCTTGGTTTGAAGTAGCCGAGCCGGGAAATCGCCAGGAGGAACTTGTCCACATAGTCCCACGAGGTCGGCGACCAGCGGAAGCCGAGACGGTAGAGCACCTGGGTGGTGTACCTGTTGTCCGGCATAATCATAGTGGCTTTCTTGCCGTGGGCCATGTCGGCGTAGGCCAGCACCCCGGTGAGAAGCGGAGCCTTCTCCGGGTCTGCGCCGGCTTCCTCCATCCTCCGGGCGAACTCTTCCTCCTCCATCTGCCTGGGGGCGTCCCCGATTATCCTGAGTTCATCCAGGACGTCTCCGAAGAAGACCGAATGGTTGTTGTAGGGATGGAACAAACGGCATTTTTCGGGAGTCCTGCTCAGGAGGACGATTGCCCTGGCCACCTCGTTGATGGGAGAGAACTCCATCGGCTGCTCCGTGGCCCCGTAGGGATATCCCCCGATGACCTTGTAGGCACGGACACGGCCCATTGCGCTGTTGGTCTGGAAATTGATCTGGAATTCGCCGTCGGTCGAGCGAGGCGCCAGGTTCCCCAGGCGGACGACCTTGGCTGAAAGGCCGCGGGTCGCCGCAGCTTCCAGCACAAGCCTCTCCGACAGGAACTTGGAGTGGACATAGGCGTTCTCCATCGACTGGCCGTAGTAGAGCTTCGTCTCTGTTAGGACGGTCGAGGGATCCAGGTCTCCCGTGTTGAGGCCGGCCGTGCTGTAGGTGGACACGTGGATCAGCCTCGCCCCGTGGGCCAGGCAGAATTCCACGCATGCGGCAGCCCCTCCCACATTGACGTCCTCGATCTCCGTACCCTTGGAGAAGTGCTTCACCACGGCGGCGCAGTTGAATACCGTATCCACCGGCGCATCCGCACAAAGCGGTCCGACGGCCGCCCCGATGTCGGACGTCACATCGCCCACCGCGACGCGGAGCCTTCCGCTGTCGAAGAGTTCCTGGAACGTGGACTCGAAGTAGTAGTAGAGAAGGGTTTTGAGCCTGCGCTCGGCTTCGTCCCGCCCCTTTCCGCGGACCAGGCAGCAGATGGTCGCGGCATCGGAGTGGATGAGCTCGTTGAGCAGATGTATTCCAAGATACCCCGTTGCGCCCGTGAGGAGCACATTCTTCATTCCGAGCATCCCGCCGCTGCGGAATGCGTCGAGGGTGTTCTCCCCAAGGA
>OMSM01000415.1 GCA_900313745.1 uncultured Lachnospiraceae bacterium | reverse complement strand
AATGGTCGAATACGCCGCCGGTATGGCAGATATCGGCATAAATGACGCGGAAGCTGTGCTCGGAACGGACAAAAAGCGGGAAAAGACAGCAAAAAAGAATAAATCAACGCAGAATGGAGTGAGTGAACAATGACCACAGAACCGGGCGGAGGAGGATTCTTTATGAAATTTGCAGTCAGGTACTATACGAAAACCGGAAACACAAAGCGTCTGGCGGAGGCCGTCGCCGGGGCGCTCGGCGTCGAGGCCCTGCCCATCAGCGAGCCGGTCAGCGAGGCAGTCGATCTTCTGCTGCTGGGAAATTCCTATTACGCCTTCAACATCGACCCGGAGGTACGCTCATTTATCCATTCGCTGGATAAGAGCAAGGTCGGAAAGATCGTCAATTTCGGCTCCGCGGCGATGCTCAACTCCACCTGGAAGAAGGTCAAGGCGGAGGCGGACAAGGTCGGCATCCCCATGCTGGAGCGGGAATTCCACTGCCGCGGGGAATTCAAGGGCATCCACAAGGGAAGACCGAACGAGGAGGACCTGGCCGCGGCGGCGGAGTTCGCAAGGTCCCTGCTCAGGTAAGCGCGGAAAGGTGGAACGTATGGACCGGCAGTTTACCACAAGGCATGACATCGTCATGGCCTTCGCCTACGCGATGAACCTCATCAGCCCGGAGGTGGAGAACCACCACGAGAAGGTCGCGTATCTCGCGTACCGGCTCGCGGAGACTTTGGGGATGAACGAGCAGCAGCGGACGATCGCGTTTTTCGGCGGTCTGCTGCATGACATCGGCGGCGTTTTGATGCAGGAAAACATCTCACTGGCCGATCTGGCGCTGAGCGCGGGGCAGGTCGCGTCCGCGGGCGCGGCGCTTCTGCGGTCTTTTCCGGTCACGCTGCCCTTTGCCCCCGCGGTCCGGGAGTGCCAGACGCCCTGGCAGCGGCTGAAAAAGCTCCGCACCACGCTGAAAACGCCCCAGCGGATCGGGCAGGTCGTCCATCTCGCGGACGCGGTCACGCTCCTGATGTGCGAGTCGGAACCCGCGCTGAACCAGATCGCGCAGGTGAAGGAAATGATCCTGAGCGGCGGTCGGGAGGAGTTCAGCCCGGAGGTGCTGGCGGCCTTTGAGACGCTGTGCGGCCAGGAAGCGGTCTGGCTGGACCTGATGTACCGTCCGCAGGCATTTCTGGAGCTGCTGCCGGACAATCATCTGGTGACGCTGGACGAGACCGTGCATCTGACCGAGTTCATGTCCAAGATCATTGACTTCCGCAGCCCCTTCACTGCGATGCACTCCGCGGGTGTCGCCGCGACCGCCGCGGCGCTGGCGAAGCTCTCCGGCATGTCGGAAGAGGAGTGCAAAATGATGCGCATCGCGGGCTATCTGCACGACATCGGCAAGCTGAAGATCCCGAACGAGGTGCTGGAAAAGCCGGGAAAGCTCACGGAGGCGGAGTTCAACGTCATCAAGGAGCACGCCTATTACACCTGGCTGCTGCTGAAGGACGTGAACGGCTTTGGGCAGATCGCAGACTGGGCGTCGCTGCACCATGAGAAGCTGAACGGGAACGGCTATCCCTTCCACCTCAAAGGGGAGCAGTTCCCGCTGGGCGCGCGGATCATGACGGTGGCCGACATCTTCTCTGCGCTCACCGAGGACAGGCCCTACCGCAAGAGCATGGAGAAGGAACAGGTGATCGCCATTCTCCGGGAGGACGCGCAGCGGGAGCTGTTGTCGCAGCGGCTCGTCGAGCTGCTGATCGGGCACTATGACCCGATCAACGCGCAGCGGGACACGGAGAGCAAAGCCGCCAGCAGGAAGTATCAGGAAAGCCTCGCCGCCGTATGAGCACGGAAAGGGACCATGAAGGAATACAAAGCGATTCATAAAATGCTCCCCAACTATCAGTCCTTACTATCAAAACGATAAGGATGTTGCTCAAGATTGGTATGATCGATACAAAAAAGATCCCGCAGGCCAGATCGAAATGAATGGCCGGGTTTATTATAGGATAATATTGTTCGCGATTTTCTTATGCTTTGTCAGCTTCCGCCTCCTGTTTTCTTCGATCACTTTCCTGACCTTTTCCATCCCCTCGATCACGAACATCCGGGCTTCTCCAAGGTCGTATTCCGGCCCATATCCATTTTCATACAGAAATGCGTTGTACTTTGCGTAAAGGGCATCTATGGTGTCCAGCAGACCGGCAAGATGATAGTTTATGCTTCCCCGCCAGACAAACGTGTATCTGTTTGTGTTCGCTTCAATCTTTGTCCCATCGATGTAGAGTTCTTTCAGTGTAATGAGTCCTTCCTTTTGCAGGCGGCGCATAAACTGATAGTTCAATTCATCCAGGATTTCGCCCGTCAGTTTTTTCCCTTTAAAGTCATAAAAAGCATCCCTCTGGGGCTTCTGCCCTTTGGTCAGCCAGATAAATGCAAGGTCCCTCTGGCACAGGTCCACGATACGGTCAACTGCCCTGACTCCCCGCATATTTGCGTAAGTAACCACAGAATACAGCATGATTGGGTTATACCCGGTTCTTCCCTTGTCTGAATAACAGGCCAGAAGGCCTGAAAAATCTAATTCCTCCATCACTTTTTTCAGGGTATAGACTGGATCGTCATCGGGTAAGCTCATTTTTCTTTTTAATGGATAAACTTCAGGGGCAGGTGAGATCCGCATGGATCACACCTGCCCCTGCTTAGAACTATCTATTTCCCGATAGCCCCCTTTTCCATAAAAACATTTCCGAACCGCTTATTTCAGACGTGGAATCTTTTCCACATCCACATCTTGGTTTCTAACAAATTCCTTGTTATACGGATAACGCGCAACTTTCACGCGGATTGGCATCTGAGGATTCCCCGGGGTTCCCCAGATTATATATCAAGAAGTACATGAACGCCAAGAGCATCAGTGATATCAACATGACCGAAGTGTTCGACGAGATCATGGGCGTCGCGGCGAAGAATCATATCTCCATGCCCGGCAGGTTCACGATGCTCGCACGCTCCGTCACGACGATGGAGGGCGTAATCGAACAGCTCTGCCCGGATCTCAACATTTTCGAGCTGCTCTATAAAAAGATGAAGGAGCACATGCGGAAAAACTTCAGCCTTAAGCGCGAGATTGCCGAGATGGGCAGGACGGTGATCGATGCCGGCAGGAAGACCGCGAAGATACCCGTGCTCGCCTCCGAGGCGCTCGACAATATGGTCAAGGGCAAGATGAAGATGAACATGGAGCTCACAGGCTGGGAGGAGCCGCTCGACAGACTGAGCCACATCATAAAATACTCGGTGATCACGCTCGTCGCCTGCGTGCTGTTCGTCGGCTCCTGCATACTCTGCACGACGGATTTCCTGCCGAAGCTGTCAAACGGCATGCCGCTCATCGCAGTCGCAGGGCTCGTATTCTCGATAGCGTTGGCAGTATTCTCGGTAAAGAAGCTGAAATGACGGAAGGGAAATAAGCTTCGGGATTCCACATTATTATGAAAATACAACAGCTGAAAAGAGGAATATCTGGTGGCTGATGTTTTTGAGCTTTTGATGATCGTCTGCTTCGGCGTTTCCTGGCCGATCAATATTATCAAGGCATGGAAGGCACGAACGACGAAAGGCAGCAGCGTACAGTTTTACTTTCTGATCTTGGTAGGTTACCTCTTTGGGATCACCAGCAAAGCCATCAAGCTCCAACATGGCATTTCAACACCCGGTTACGTCTGGTTCTTCTATATCCTCAACTCCATCATCGTCGCGATTGGGATCGCAGTCTGGTTCCGCAACAAACGGCTAGACCGGGCAAACGAAGGATAAGGCAGCTGGTACTGTAAGATGGAAAAAGCGACAAGAGAACACCTGGCAAAAGTTGCGCGAGAAATGGCACTGGTCCCGTTTCACGGAGCGCTCGATGGATTTGAATCCAATCTGGAACCGATCGTGCGGCTATTTCCAACGTGGAGCGTCAAAGAAGCGGACGGGTTATGGTGCGCGGCGTTTGTGTATTATTGCTGCAAAGAAGCAGGATTTGAAATTCCGTATAGGCCCAATGAATGCAGGACCTGTCATCTAGCGGCATGCCTCGGTTGGGAGGAGTTTGCCTTGGGCGATCGGCGTATCGAATACCATAGGGGAACTGAGGCTTTTGCTCCGGAAGCGGGAGACATCGTCATTTATGACCGGGTCTTCGAGAACAGAGAGCACGACCATATGGGGATCGTTCTTGAGAAGCGCGAGCATACGCTTCTTGCCGCAGGAGGAAATGTGGGTAACGAGTCCGGGATCATTGAGCGGTCGATCGACGAGCATATCCGGGCTTATATCCGAATCCCGGACGGATATCAATATCGAGCAGAGGGAAGCTGAGAACATGAATTATGAAATCATCCCATTGCCGAAAGATCGGTGGAAAGGCACAGCCATACCATTAGTCACCAGAAGTGACAGTTATTATGACTTCGAACTGAGCCCGTTAAATGGTGAAGGA
Organism: uncultured Lachnospiraceae bacterium; assembly: GCA_900313745.1. GTDB lineage: Bacteria > Bacillota > Clostridia > Lachnospirales > Lachnospiraceae > CAG-791. The sequence continues at coordinate 120 of OMSM01000415.1, read as the reverse complement.
TGCACCGTCTCCATCGTCAGGAAAACAGCGGAGAAAGAGATCGTTCATACGCCGGAGGAATATGATTTCCCTGATTCCCTTTACCAGGATCATTGGGAGGGGGCGGAAGCCTACGGTGTT
>OMSM01000416.1 GCA_900313745.1 uncultured Lachnospiraceae bacterium | reverse complement strand
GAGGAGCTCGCGACGGGCAAAACTGTCCAGTCCGCGATGAAGCTGGGCTACAGCAAGGCTCTTTCCGCCATCATTGACGGCAACATCACAACCCTCATCGCTGCTGCGGTCCTGGGCATCAAGGGTTCCGGATCAGTGAAGGGCTTCGCCCAGACGCTGGCAATCGGTATCATCCTTTCGATGATCACCGCACTTTTCATCACGAGACTGTTCATGAACATCGCCTTCGCCCTTGGCTTTACGGATGTGAAGTACTACGGCGTCGGCAAAAAGCCGAAATTCATCCCCGTACTGGAGAACCGGAAGAAATTCTTCATTGTCTCCGGTGCCCTCGTTGTCATCGGCCTCGTCGTCATGATGATCAACGGCGCCCGCGGTGTACGCGCACTGAACTACAGCCTTGACTTCGTCGGCGGTACCTCGACGAATGTCACCTTCGAGGAGGACTACACTCTGGCCCAGCTGGATCAGGAAATGGTTCCGGTCTTTGAGGAAATCACCGGGGATGCCAATGTCCAGGTTCAGAAGGTCGCAGGAACAGACGAGGTCATTGTCAAGACCCGCACCCTGACCGTAGAGGAGAGAGAGGATCTCAAGGACAAGCTGATCGAGAAGTACGGAATCAAGGAGAAGTCAATCGCCTTCGAGACCATCAGTTCCACCATCAGCTCCGAGATGCGCCGGGACGCCCTGATCGCCGTCGTGATCGCCCTCATCCTGATGCTGCTTTACATCTGGTTCCGCTTCAGCGATGTCCGCTTCGGCGCGGCCTCCGTCATGGCGCTGGCTCATGATGTGCTGGTGGTTCTGGCCTTCTACGCGGTATTCCGCGTATCCGTCGGCTCCACCTTCATCGCGTGCATGCTGACCATCGTCGGTTACTCCATCAACGCGACCATAGTCATCTTCGACCGCGTGAGAGAGAACTTCAAGGCCGAGGGCAAGGGAGCAAGTCTTGTCGATGTGCTTAACAACAGCATCTCACAGACGCTTTCCCGCAGCATTTTCACCTCGCTGACCACGTTCTTCATGGTGTTTACGCTGTTTATCTTCGGTGTTTCCTCGATCAGGGAGTTCGCGCTTCCGATCGGTGTCGGCATCATCTGCGGAACTTACTCCTCGATCTGCCTGGCCTGTGCCTTCTGGTACGTCCTCAGGGTATATGTGAAGAAGAAGGAGAGTCCGGAGGAGCCTCAGAAGAAAAGCGCGAAGTAATTCCGGGTGAACAGGGATTAATGAGATTGACGGGGATGCTGATGCATCCCCGTTTGTCATGGGAGGAGACGATGAGCAAATGGATGATAGCCGCAAAAAGGGCGGATTTCGCCGCGATAGCGGAGAAATACGGAATATCGCCTGTGCTCGCGAGACTCTTAAGAAACCGGGATATCACAGGAGATGAGGCAATAGCAATGTACCTGAGCGGCGGAACCGGTGATCTCAGGGATCCCCTGCTCATGGAGGACATGTCGGAGGCCGCGGATATCCTTGGCGAAGCGGTGCGCTCCGGCAGAAGAATACGCATCATCGGAGATTACGATGTCGACGGGATCTGCGCCTCCTATATCCTCTGCCGCGGACTCCGGGAGCTGAACGGAGACCTGCCGGTATACGCAGACTGCCGGCTTCCCGACCGCGTGACGGACGGCTACGGGCTTAACGTCCGGCTGATCGAGGAGGCTTATGCGGACAAGGTTGACCTCATCCTTACCTGCGATAACGGGATCGCCGCGGGGGAGGCCGTGACGAGGGCAAAGGAGCTGGGAATGACGGTGGTGGTCACGGACCATCACGAGGTGCCGTACAGGGAGGAAGGCGGATCGCGCATCTATGTCCTGCCGCCGGCGGACGCCGTGGTGGATCCGATGCGCACCGATCCGGAAACGGGCGGACACGCCTATCCCTTTCCGAGGATATGCGGTGCCGTCGTCGCGTATAAGCTTATCCGGGCCATGGCAGACAAAGCCTCAGGGAGCGCGGATGCCGGACTTTTCAGAGAGCTTCTCGGATTTGCCGCCCTTGCGACGGTCTGTGATGTGATGCCTCTTGTCGATGAGAACAGAATCATCGTCCGGGAAGGGCTGAAATTCCTGGAGAACACGGCAAACCGGGGAATGCGTGCCCTGATCTCCGTGACCGGACTTCGGGGCCAGACAATAAGCTGCTACCATGCCGGGTTTATCCTCGGGCCCTGTCTTAACGCCTCCGGAAGGCTGGACAGCGCGGAGAGGGCGCTGGATCTCTTTCTCGCGGAGGACGAGAGCGATGAGGAACTTATCCGCAGGGCGTCCGAGCTGAAGGAGCTTAACGACAGCCGCAAATCCATGACCCAGAGAGGAGTGGAGGAGGCGCTCCGCATTATCGGAAGTCCGGAACAGGCGGAGGACAAGGTGCTCGTCGTCTATCTTGCTGACTGTCACGAATCCCTCGCCGGAATCATCGCGGGCAAGGTCAGGGAGCGCTACAACCGGCCTGCATTTGTATTCACGCCTTCCGCGTCGAGGGGGCTGCTAAAGGGTTCCGGGCGCTCCATCGAGGCCTACGACATGTATGAGGGAATGAGCGCTGCCTCCGGCCTTCTGGAGAAATTCGGCGGGCACAAGGCCGCGGGCGGACTGACCCTGAAGGAGGAGAATCTGGAGGCGTTCAGGAGTTTTGTCAATGAAAACTGTGCCCTGACCAGGGACGATCTTACCGAAGTGCTTCATCTGGACATGGAGCTTCCCGCAGCATACATCAGCGATTCCCTGGTCCGGGAGATCGGAGGAATGGAACCCTGCGGAACAGCGAATCCCAGACCGCTTTTTGCCTGCAGGGATATGCGGATCGAGTACCTGCGCGTTATGGGAAAGAACCGCAATGCGCTGAGAATGACCTTTGCGGGGCCGGACGGGAGACGGTATACCGGAGTGCGCTTCGGCGAGGCGGACTGCTTACTTGAGGAAATTGACGGAGTTTTCGGGACCGGCACGGCCGAGGCGCTGCAGAGGAACGGCGGACCGGGTTACAGGAGAGGAGCATACCCCGAAGTCCGGGCGGACCTCGCCTATACACCGGAGTTTAATACTTTCAGAGGAATGACGGACATACAGCTCTCCGTACGAGATATGAGAATTCACGGATAAACCGCAAGAGCCATCCCAGAAGGGATGGCTCTCCGCGGTTTCTTATGAGGGGGGAGATAGTGAGTTCACTCAACTATCTGTAATGTATAATAGTAGATAATTGTTACCGGCATGTGTACGGCGGATAAGGAAAGACTAAAAAGTCTAAAGCATTTATAAACTGGAACTGAAACAAAAGAAAAACAAGGAGTACAGTCATGAAAATCAGCGAGCTGCTTCGCGGTGTAGATGCGGTACCGGTAAACCTGTCCGGAGAAGAGATTTCGCCGGGCGCCGTTTCGGAATATATGGAGAGGGAGATCACGGACATCACCAATGATTCGAGAAAGGTCCGTCCGGGAAGCCTGTTCTTCTGCATCCCCGGCGCGAATTACGACGGACATGATTATGCCGGCGCTGCGGCAGCCCAGGGCGCCGCAGCGCTCGTCGTCTCCCATGAGGTGACGGT
>OMSM01000443.1 GCA_900313745.1 uncultured Lachnospiraceae bacterium | reverse complement strand
TTTTGAGGGCCTTGCAGCCGCCGAACATGTATTCATAACAGTGCGGTGTCATGACGGTGGCGGGCAGGACCGGGGCGGCAGTCAGTTTCGAGCAGTTGTAAAACATGTTGTAATAGCACTTGTCTGCCAGGACGGTGGCAGGCAGGGCGGGGGCTGCCGTCAGGGAAGTGCAGTTGGAGAACATGCTTCCGTAGCACGCGGATGCCAGCGTCACGGACGGGAGCTCCGGCGCAGTCGTCAGGGCCTTGCAACTGGAAAACATGAGGTTGTAGCAGCCGGTTTGCATAACGGAGGCATTCAGGACGGGCGCCTGCGTCAAAGCGACACAGGACTGGAACATGCCGTCGTAGCAGTGCGGCGCCAGATTGTCCGAAGGCAGTTGCGGCGCTTCTTTCAGGGAGGAACAATAACGGAACATCATGTTGTAGCATCCTTCCGTCATGATGGTTGCAGGCAGTCTGGGGGCCTGTGCCAGCTTGGAGCACCCCTCGAACATGCCGTAATAACAATATTTGGCCAGGTTTCCGGCCGGAAGTTCCGGGCTGTCTGTCAGCGATTTGCAATTCAGGAACATGTAGTAGTAACACCGGTCCTGAAGCGTCTCTGCCGGCAGTGCCTGCGGGACATGGGTGAGCGCCGTGCAATCGGAGAACATGGCCTCATAGCACTTGGGGGCGAGGGTGGTTGCAGGCAGGCCGGGTGCCGTTTCCAATGCGGTGCATTGGTGGAACATGTAGCTGTAGCAGCTTTCCGTCAGGGAGAGCGCCGGGAGTTCGGGTGCTGCCGTGAGCGTCGTACACCCGAAAAACAGGTTGTAGAAGCAATTCGCCAAGTCCGGATCCCATTCCCCGGGCAGAACCAGTTCCGATGCATCCGACAGGCAGGTCATGTTCATGAACAGGCCGTAGAACTGGCAGATGCCCGTCTTGCTGTCGACCAGGGTCATGATATCGCCGCCGACTTTCAGGTTCCCCGTTCCCTGGAAGGAGCATTGCTGCCAGGAGGCGGAACGGGTATCGCACACCTTTTCAGAAGTCCCGTAGAAGAATGCCGTGTCTCCGACATGCTCAAGGGTCAGGGCGGCTTTGTTCCACAGCTTCCAGGTTTTTCTTCCGTCCATGGAATAGTACAGGACGGGCCGCAGCGATGAACTCTGCTTGAAAGAGACCGTGCTTCCCGCCTCGAGGGCTTCGAACCAGAAATAATCCCTGTCCAGCACGAAGCTCGACTCTTTTACGCTGATGCGTTTCCCTTCCGCGCGCTGGAAGGAGAAGGCCGTCTCCCTGGAGAAGGACAACTGGTCCGACACACCGTCGTTCAGAATGATTGTCAGCCGGTTGTATTCTCCTGTCGGCACCGGTACCTGTAATTTGACCGGCGTGTCGGCCTCCAGACCCGTATCCGACAGGAGGAACGTAATGGAATCATCGGTCCCGTCCTCGGTGCAGATGGTCATCTCGCCGCTGTCCGGATCCGTGTGGACAGGGAATACCCCCGTAATCTTCCGTCCCAGCGAAACCTTGGCGGAGCGGATTCCCTTGGGGGCGGTGAAATTCAGTTGCAGGAGCCCTCCGACATGGGCAAAGGCTATTTTCCCAGCGGAAGGGTCATTGACGGCCGCCAGGGGAAGCGGGGCATAGTCGGAAACGGGATCGTTTGAAATGTCATAGCAATCAGGAAGTTGAATTTGAAAATCCGCGACCGAGGCATGGTTTGTCAGTGCGATGCCGGCAGGATACACCGCGAAATTGTTCCGCGAAACCCCGTCCTTGATCAGCAGGTTGACATCCCCCGTCTCCGGGTCGACCGGAGCATGGAGATAGGTGTCGTCTGAAAGGTGGAAAGCCAGGGTGTCGCCTTCGCTCCAGGAGAATTTTCCTGTCAGGTCATCGAAGGCGGTCCGGGTGACCGGGGGGAGGGCGGCGGAAAGGGTTTCTATCCGCCAGCGGGCCGGGATTTCAGCCGGCTCTTCCGGGGGACAGGAATTGTATTTTTCCATGCAGGAACTGGCAGCGAGCGCCGATAAAATGAAAAGGGGAATCAGTGCTTTTTTCATGATGGGATAAAAAGTTCTTTAATCGACAAGTTGTTTAAAATTCGATGGGCTCGTCATTCCATTTGATGGGCTCTCCTTCTACGCCTGACAAGATATGGCACTCGAATTCGAAAGCCAGCGGTTTGCTGTCAGGTGCGACATACGGTTTCTTCCGGCCGCGGGCGGGCCGCTCAACGGATTCTTTCATGATGGTCTATTCATTTTTTGTTCAAGTAATTCCACAATGTCGGGTTGGTGACCGTTTCGATGACGACCTTCCGGTCACCCTCCCGGTCCTTCTCCGACGCCTGCGCGGGAACGACGGCACGCCGCTTCCCGAATCCGCGGTATGTGAGCTGCTTCGGGTTTACTCCTTTGGCGATCAAGCTGTCATAAACGGCTTTGGCCCGTCGGGTTGAAAGGTCTTCGTTATAAAGAGCCGATCCCCGGGCATCGGTATAACCGGCGATCAGGAAGCGGGACGAAGGGAATTGCCGGATGAGCGATGCGACTTTTTCGAGGATGTGCTCGGAAGCTCCGGTCAGGCTGTCCCGGTCAAAGGCAAAATGGACATTCTCCATCAGTTCCGCCAGGGATTTCTCCGCCGGGACTTCGATGCGTTTCTCGACAATCCTTTCAATTTCAACGGGTTTCTCCACGATTCTTTCTACGGGGACTTCGACGCGTTTTTCCAGATAGACGGGCTTTCCGGCCTTCCTCTTGTCTTCGCC